>DTYX01000635.1 GCA_012961655.1 Candidatus Poribacteria bacterium | reverse complement strand
TTTGTCAATTGAATTGCAGGAATCCGACTTGTTTAACGCATTGTCCTTTGCTTTGCTCAAGCACAGGCGCAGAAAACATTTCGAAAGGCAAGGTTAAACAACCACATATTCAAGTGATTAATCTTATGACTTGCCAGCCAGTCAATAAAACCGCGGTAATCATACTCATCATTATTTCCCCACTCTTTCGCCCACTGCTGGTCCGCCAATATTCGTCGCGATGCTTCTGTATTCATGTGAAGTGTTTCCCGTCAAAAGCAAACGTCCATTGCCTGCTGAAGTTTTATAGATGACAAATCCCTGTTTACCAAGGTCGTCTGGGATAAATATATGCGTGCTGGCGGTGCTATTTAGCAATAAATTTGCCGCGTGTGCAATTTTGTCATCTCCAGCGTAAACGATAATTTCACACCGCGGCTGATTCCCCGCAACGAAAATAAACTTATTGTCTAATGGCATTAGAATTTCTCCTTTTGGTAAACAACAACTGTCCTTTACACCTCATGTTCAGTTCGCGCGATGATGTCTTCCTGCAATTCGTGCGAAAGTTGGGTGAAATAGTCGGAAAATCCTCCGACGCGGACGACCAAGTTACTATAATTGTCGGGGTCAGCTTTAGCTCTTAGCAGTGTTTTTCTATCCACCACATTGACCTGAACCTGCTGTCCGCCTTCCTTGAAATACGTTTTCAATAGCGCCATCACTTTTTCCTTATTACTCCTCAAAACGGAAGGGGTGAATTTCATGTTCAGCAGATAGGTGCTTTGGGCTAATATCTGCGGCGTCCTCGCCACTGATTTTAACATCGCTGTTGGACCGTTTCTATCCAAGCCGCGCGTTGGCCCGACGGAATCCACCAGTATTGTGTAAGCGCGTCTGCCGTCTGGAGTTGCGCCGACATGTCTACCGAATGAGACCGCTCTGGTGAAGACGATTGAGCCGCCGCCATAAGTGCCGCCTCGCCAGGTGCGATGCTGGTTCAATTCGGTATAAAAATGCGCGACAATCTCTTGCGCGATTGAATCGACGTAGCCATCATCGTTTCCATATTTTGAAACTTCGTTTATCAGCCGCTGACGGAATTTCTCATCCGGGAAGTTGTTTTGCAACGCCGCCATCAATCCCGCCATGCTGACTGATTTCTCCTCAAAAACCAACTTTTTGATGACCGCGAGCGAATCCGCTGTATTGGCGATGCCTTGCGTTAGAATTTGCCCGTGGTTATAACGTGGTCCTCCCGCTTTGAAGTCCATTCCCTCGTCGATGCAATCGTCGACGAAGAGCGAACGGAAGAGGTTTGGCGAGGTTTCGGCATGGGCTTGCTGCACGATGTTCGCGGCGTTGCAAACCCGCATAGTGGCATATTCTACCTGCTTTTTGTAAGCCTTCATCACATCGTCGAAGGACTCAAATTTATCGCCGGTCTTTGGGCCGATTTGTTGCTTTGTCAACGGGTCGAAACCGTTGTTCAGCGCAAGTTCCAGACATTTGAGCAGATTCACTTCGCCATCTTCTAACCCCATGTGCGACTTGCCTTGAATGTCGATCTGACTACAGCCGTTCATGGCGTAATCGCGTGCATCTTCCTCCGTGATGCCGTATCGCATCATGGCAGGAATGAGGATATCATCGTTATACAACGCCGGCATTCCAACACCCGTTGCGATGACTTCAAGCGCCTTCATCCAGAGTTCGTCCGGTGAATTTTGGTGCAGACGCAGAGAGAGATTCGGCGCGATCTTTTGGCAACGCCTGGTCGCCTCCAAGCACATATACGTCAAGTCATTCGTGCCATCTGTGCCATCTGGCTTCAATCCGCCGACGCAGAGATTCCATGACCTAACCTCGTTGAAACGCTGCCACAGATGGTCGATGAGCGACTGTGCTTCATCTTTTGTGATATCGTCGTTTTCTATATCTTTTTTATAATAGGGGAACATATATTGGTCGAAGCGGCCGGGCGAATCTGTCCCATCGAGCAGGTGGATGAACCAGAAAGTCTGTAAAGCTTCTCGGAAAGAAGAGGCGCCGTAATGCGGCGCTCTAGAACAAATCTTCGCTATTTCCTCTAATTCCCTTTTGCGCTTAGCGTCTGTTTCCTCCAAAGCCATTTTTTGCGCTGTCTCCGCGTAATTTTGGGCGAAAGCGTCGATAGCGTCGCACATTATCAACAAAGACTTGTGAAATGATAACTTTTTCTCATCAGCAGTCATTGTCATTGCATTTCGGATGCGTTCCCTTAGAGCGCAAGTTCCGCCGGCTAAAATGCGGGTAAAGTCCAAAATCGCATGTCCTCCCCAGCCAGCCCAATAGATGTTTTGACCGCTCAGATACTGCTCATCCTCCGCCCAATGGATATGGCTGTCGACGGTTTTATCCCGCCAAAACTGAACAATTGCTTCAATCTCCTCTTTTCGGTCAGGATGTTCCTGAATCAATTGTTCGGCGTAGCCAGTATTGCAAGTAACTCCTCCACCGAAGTTAAATCCAGCGATAGAATGCCCATCTGTCATCCGCCCGACGATTAAATCGGTATCGTCAATCACCGCAGGCGTTGTCGACCACTGAGCGTAAATCGCTCTTGCGAGCCTAACTTCGTGCGCTTCTCCCACGCTATTCATGTAGGCATAAGAAAATGGGTCGATTAGTAGTTTGTCTGTTGCCATCAATTCATTTGACATTTTATCACCTCAATTCTGGTGTTTAGCGAATTCTCCGACTGATAAAAGTCAGTTATCTGAGTTATTCTGATGACAATAATAGTACCAGAAATAAAAAGAATCGTCAACACGATAGTTATACCGATTCTCCATAAAGGCTGGATTTCGGAATGAAAGATAAGGCTACTCCATTTTTAAACTAGCGTGGGGAATTTCTGCAACAAAGAAAAATTTATTGACGGATATGCGTGCTCGGTGTATAATATAACAGTTACTAATCGTTATGCAGATTATAAAGAACTGTTTAAGTATAGAGAGGAGGAGACATTATGTCGCAGAAAAAGTTTATCGCTCCAATAATATGGGGTATCTGTCTGGCTTCAGTCATTTTTGTGAGTGATGGATTCGCCGCGGAGAGGCTCTGGACAGTAACCAGACCATCAGAACTACAAGCTGATCTTTTAGACGTACACTTTGTAGACCACGACTATGGTTGGATAGTCGGTACGAAGGGAACAATTTTGCACACTTCTGACGGTGGACAACAGTGGTTGCCACAGAGATCCACTCTTTTTAATGATCTTTACCAGGTTTTCTTTCTCAATAGAGAACTAGGTTGGATTGTGGGAGACAATGGTTTGATTCTTCACAGTTCAAACGGCGGTGAAACCTGGCTCAGGCAGCCAAGTAGCACTGAAACCGCCCTGCAAACTATCTTCTTCATAGACCCCAAAATCGGCTGGGCTGGAGGCGATGGTGGACTTATTATCCACACAACAGATGGTGGTATGAGCTGGACAAGACAAGAGACCGGCACAAACAATGAGATTCAGGATATTCAGTTTGTGAGTACTAGCAAAGGTTTTGCTGTGGGTGGCGGCACAACAATTATAGCTTCTGAAGATGGCGGGGAAACCTGGGGCGAACGAATCGTCGAACTTGGAGCAACATTAACCGGTGTCTGTTTCGCAAACGACCATGATGGTTGGGCTGTCGGCGCAAATGGCGCTATCGCTCACACTACCGATGGCATTAACTGGGAAGTTCAGGAAAGCAACGTTCCAAACACAAATGGCATGCCAGAGCCCATCTGGGGCGTTCACTTTGTTAATAACCAACGAGGATTGGCTGTGGCGGAATTCGGCGTCATCCTCAAAACAGTAGATGGCGGCGTTACCTGGACACCCATAGAACCACGCCCAACCGCGAACCGGTTGCAAGGCGTACAATTTGTATCTGAAACAGAAGCCTGGGCTGTCGGACGGTATGGGACGATTATACATTCTATCGATGGCGGTAAGACATGGGAACTTAAATCCAGCAATAACCATCTTAGAGATGCTTATTTTGCAAACTCCGTTGAGGGGTGGGCGGTGGGATTGGGCGGCACTATTTTGCATACCTCCGATGGCGGTGAAGCTTGGAATTTCCAAAGTGGTTCATTCTTTGAATTATTCGGAGTATACTTCGTCAGTCCGACAAAAGGTTGGGTGGTCGGCAGCAACGGGACACTTATCGAAACAATGGACGGCGGTAAAACCTGGAAAGCGGTCAGAAATCCCCGCGCTGAACGCGGGCCTGGCGGCGCGCGGATAACATTTGAGGACCCAACGCAGTCATGGAAAGCGGCGCTCGGTTTCTACGGAATCCACTTCCCAACACCTGAAGCTGGCTGGGGCGTCGGCGAGGTCGGCAAAGTCATGCACACAGGCGATGGCGGAGCTACATGGATGGGACAAGAACTGAAAAACCCGATGGTGGGATTTAACAATCTACTCGGTGTATTCTTCATCGATAACCGAACCGGCTGGGTCATCGGCGTCAACGGCACTATCATGAAAACGACGGATGCTGGCAAAACTTGGGAACTTCAGAACGCAGGCGTCAGCAATGAATTGCAGGGTATTTTCTTCGTCGATGCCAACACCGGTTGGATTACAGGCGACTCGGGGACCATCGTGCATACTAAGGATGGCGGTGCAACCTGGAATATCCAGAGAAGCGGCGTCAAATCTACACTACGTGATGTGTATTTCAATAGCCCAAAAGAGGGTTGGGTTGTCGGGGATGAAGGAACAATTCTTCATACCACGGATGGTGGAGTCACTTGGCTGACGGAGAAACGCCTCGTCAATAATGATTTGTATAAAATCTGTAAGAAAGGCGATGACCTCTGGGTTGTCGGAGACTGGGGCATCATGCTAAAGTATTAATTCACTAAAAACCCGTTTTCTCCGAGAAAACGGGTTTCTTAAATTCTAAGGAGAAATCGATGAATAAAAAGAATTTTATCTTGCTTTCTATTTTAGGAATATTGGCTACTATTTTAAGCTTATCACTGATGAATTGCAGTGGGCGTTCGCTTAAAAATTACACAGCACAAAATTCAAGTCCAGATATTCAAACCTTACTAACAATCCAAAATGCTTTTGTTAAAATAGCTGACCAAGCAAAACCGGCAGTTGTTGGCATTACCGCGTACAATGTCAGAAATCCCTTAAACACTTCCCGTCCATGGGAAAGGATTAGAATGACTAATGGTTCTGGATTCATTTATCGAAAGGATGGATATATTCTCACCAATGACCACGTCGTTGATAGCGCAGAAGAGATTGATGTGACTCTGCTGGATGGTCGAAAATTTAAGGCAAAAATTGTCGGTATCGACCCAAACACAGATATCGCTGTAATTAAAATTGATGTAAAAGAGGAACTTCCAACGTTGAAGTTAGCAGATTCAGATAGGGTAAAAGTGGGACAATTTGCTATTGCAATCGGCAATCCTTTTGGCATGAATTATTCAGTAACAACTGGCATTGTAAGCGGTAAAGGGAGGGATTTAAGATACTATTCGGGGGATCTGATTACGTATCATGACTTTATACAAACGGACGCCTGGATAAATCGAGGCAATAGCGGAGGCCCGCTGCTGAATATCCAGGGTGAGGTTATCGGCATGAATTCAATGATCCGGGCTGAGAGTCCATCGAGTATGCGATTCTCCGGCGCAGGCTTCTCCATCTCCGCGAACATGCTCAAAAATATCGGCGAACAACTCATGGCTAAAGGGCAAATTAACCGCGGATGGTTGGGAATTAGAATGCAGGAAGTGGATAACGGCGTGAGAGTGAGCGAAACTATAAGAGACAATCCCGCACAGTTAGCCGGCATTCAGGCGGGAGATGTCATTATCGAATATAATGGTCAACCAATCCGGACGGCAAAAGAATTACAGTGGGCTGTCGCGAATACCGCAGCCGGTGAAGTGGTAAACATCAAAGTCCAACGAGGGGAAAAAGTCGAGACGCTCAAAGTCCAAGTTAGTGAAATGCCAGCGCGCTACAAAGGACAACCCGAACCCAGCACGGCAATGGTAAAATTAGGTATATTAATACATGACTTAACAGATACTCATATCAAACGCTTTTCACATCTTGAAGCGGGCGACCAAGGAGCAATTGTTCAGGACATCGACCCCAATGGATTGGCTGCCAAAAATGGAATGCGAACGGGAGATTTAATTACGGTAATCAACGGCAAGAAGATTCACAACGTCGAAGAATGCGCCCGCGCGCTTGAGACTGCCATCGAGAAAAAGATTATCAATATCACTGTGAAAACCAGCTCCGATGATGGCGAACCACAAGAGAAAAACGTGACTATTAACATTAGTGACCATTAAAATTGCCTACATTGCCTACAATGCCTAATTCCGCATTCCGACCCAACTGATTCATAAAAGGCTTTGCGGCGAAGCCGAAAAGCCCTAAGGAATCAGATTGGGGTCTTCTCGGGAACCTCAGATAAAAATGACAGCGCCAAATAACATTTTAGATGTCAATATCGACGCTCCGGGGACTGAACAACTTAGACTGTATCATTACAAGATTTCAGAGCCTCTCTGAACAAGGTGTGGAAGTTTTGATTCAGTGTCCAGATACAAAAGACCTCGACCACATCTGCGAGCTATCAGTGGAAATCGGCGACCAATACGATATGGTTATCGTTCCCACCCCTGTTTAAAATTGGGACTGTTTCAATAAGCTAAAGGAGGCCATATATTTCTATTTTACCTACTCTTTGACAACGATTCGAATTGTCGAAGGACACAAATAACAAAAATAAAGGAGGATGCAAAATGCAAAGGATAACTTTACCCAACTTCTATTTTCTGTTAGCAATACTGTTAATATTCGTTGCTGGTTGCGCAAAAGCGCCAAAGGTGGTAGAGCAACAAATCCCCCCGGCCCCCTTTGAAAAAGGGGGAGTAAAGCCGGTTGAACAACCACCGCAGGTTACCCCAAAGCCAGCAGAACAACCTGTACAGCCACCTCAATTGCCCGTCAAGCGGGGAGCTTTGGTCATTACTTCCGAGCCGATGGGAGCCGAAGTGCACATTGACGATAAGCCGATGGGCGCGACGCCGTTGGCTCTGAAGGATGTTCCAGCGGGCTCATACAGAGTGGAAATGGAACTTGAGCACTATGAAATATGGCGCGGCAACGTCGATGTCAAGCATCAGCAGCAGGCAGAAGTGCGCGCCGAACTGGAGCCGAAGCCTGGCGCATTGGAGGTCAAATCCGAACCGAGCGGCGCAAGAGTGCGGATAGACGGTAAAGACGTGGGCGTGACACCCTACAGAAAATGGGTATCTTCAAAAGAAGAACATTCCATAACGGTTTCCGCTGAAGGTTACTACCCCGAAAGCCGGAAGGTTACAGTCCAACCGGAAGGCAAAGAAGTCGTATCGGTCGTCCTAAAGGAGATACCGAAGGGGACGTTGGAGATTAGTTCTGAACCGAGCGGCGCGAAGGTGTGGATAGATGGAAAAGACGTGGGCGTAACACCTTACAGCGGTTTAATTATAGCAAGCGAAGAACACAATGTCATACTTAGCGCAAAGGGCTATAAATTCAAGAGCCAGAAAGTCACAGTTAAACAGGGAGAGAAGAGAGTCGTATCCGTCGTTTTGGAGGAAGTGAAAGCGGGAGAGATGGGCGCGCCTACCATCATCGGTCAGGACGGCGCGGAGATGATTCTCATTCCCGCCGGCGAGTTTATCATGGGCAGTCCGGAAGGCGAGGGTGATGACGATGAACACCCGCAGCATACGGTGTTTCTGGATGCTTTTTACATCGACAAGTACGAAGTGACCAATGCTCAGTACAAGCAATTCATGGACGCAACCGGGCACAAAGCGCCGGAGTATTGGAACGATGAAAGATACAACCAGCCGAATCAGCCGGTGGTGGGCGTCAGTTGGTATGATGCCGTAGCATACTGCAAATGGGCTGGAAAACGGCTTCCCACAGAAGCTGAATGGGAGAAAGCCGCCAGAGGTACCGATGGCAGAGAATATCCCTGGGGGAACGAGTGGGATAGCCTAAAATGCAATTCTGAAATCGGTGGCGATGGATACGAATATACCGCGCCCGTGGGCAGTTTTCCCGATGGAGCCAGTCCCTACGGCGTGATGGATATGGCGGGCAACGTCTGGGAGTGGGTAGCGGATTGGTATGATAGCAATCACTATTACTATAGTCGAAGTCCCCAGCAAGGACCTGATTCTGGAAGCCACCGCGTGTTGCGTGGCGGTTCGTGGGTCAATGCCGTTCAGCTTTCTTCCCTGCGCTGCGCCGATCGCGACTGGTTCAACCCCAATTACTGGAACAACATCAGTGGTTTTCGTTGCGCTCAGGACGTTACACCTTAGCTCCTTTACCCCTTTACCCCTTGCGCCACCGTTCGTAGCAATGCAATTTATTGCACGTCCGTTCGTAGTAGTGCAATTTATTGCACGTC
>DTYX01000634.1 GCA_012961655.1 Candidatus Poribacteria bacterium | reverse complement strand
CTCTGATGATTTCTATCCTTGCGTCTTGCTTTTGTTGAATGACCGCGTTGATAATCCGAGGGCGTATCATCCAGCCGGATGGCAAACGGCTCATCGAGTTCATCCAAACAGGTGGTCAAAACAATTTGAAGGTCGGGGTTAATTTTCCGAAGTTGATGCGAAATGATATAACCCTCTCGATGAGGGTCAGAACTGATTATCTTATATTCAGGCAGCGTGCTAAAATTGATGTCCAAGATGACTACGCTAATATCCGGTTCGCTTTGGATTATTTCCAGAGCATCCTTGCTGTTATCCGCCATAAAGATTTGACAACTACCGATGGCTTTCTTTGCTATCCTTTCATATTTTAAGCGTTGTCTCTTGATGTCATCCACAATGAGAATCTTTTCCATCTATATCATCCCTTTGAAATGCGACAAGGAATTTACGGTGTGAGAAAGTCTTTAGCGTTGTATTCTTTCAGATATAAATGCAGAGAAATTGTATGGATAAAGATTAAACATGACGTTTAATACTGATTTCCTCCAATAATCCCATCAGCTTTGTCTGTTTCCTTTGTTCAGTCCCTCCCTTTAGTAAAGAGGGGCAGGAGGAATTTTAGCATATTATTAGCATAGAAAATCAAACTTGTCAATGAGGAAAAAGTGAAAATTTTATCGCCGTAACCGCTGAATCAGTGGCTATATTCCGCATTCCACATTCCCAATTCCGAAGGGGGCGGGGGAATTTGGGGGATTTTACTTCGTAAACTACCGCTCGAACCATGCCCTGAACCATGTCCTCGAATGAAGTGAAGGGGAAGTGAAGCGGCAGGTTTTAAACAGGCGTGTGGAATTTGTATAGGGTCGTCCCTGGGCTCCGTGGGGAACCTCTGAGCAGAAAACAGAAAAAATTTCTCTTGCCATTTCTGTTTTAATATGGTAAAATTATTGAAGATTTGCCGGCGTGGTGAAACTGGCAGACGCACAAGACTCAAAATCTTGCGAGGGTTACGCCTCGTGTCGGTTCGAGTCCGACCGCCGGCACTTATTAGAAAAGCCGTAAGCATGATGAATATAGTTACGGCTTTTTGCTTTTCAATCGGTTAAATTAGATGAAAGGTCATCTGCGTTCCAGCAATTCAATTTCGTAACCATCCGGGTCATCGATAAAGGCCATCTTACTACCGGAGACGAATTTCTCCCGCCATCCATCGGGCCAAATTTCGATGCCATCTTTTTCAAGCTTGTCACAGAATGCAATAAGGTCAGGGACGCCAATCGCGAAGTGCAGTAAATCTTCCGGCACATTTAAATCATAATCGTCTGAGTATGTCAATTCAAGGGTGTGAAGATTGCCTGGCAATTCCAGATGTGCAATCTGATTTCCCGCCGGCGACCTATCGCTCCTGCTCTTGAGGACAAATCCCAGGTGCTTTGAATACCATTCAATCGAGGCATCCAAATCGCTAACGCGAACACGAGTGTGCAAAAAAACAGCCATTGTGAAATCCTCCTTTGGAGATAAGGTAAAATAAGTATAACATATCTTCAATGGCAAATCAACAATAGATTCGAAACTGGACCGACCCGAAAATTCAGTAAATGTGCCGCCTCAGTCTGT
>DTYX01000633.1 GCA_012961655.1 Candidatus Poribacteria bacterium | reverse complement strand
TGTCAAACGCAAATCGTTAAAATGAGGACGGGTTTACTAGCGTAAACCACGTAGGAGAATTTGGTAATGAAACAGGCTTATTTTGTGCCCCCTACGTGTTGGTGATTGGTGAATGGTGATTAGTAATCAGTACCAATCACCAGTGCCGATTAAGCGAGTTTTAAATTTGACAATACCATTTCAAGTTTGCATATTTCTTTAACACCTGTCTGTGGACATCATTACGCTTTCATTTTACGTTGAAAAGGTGTTTGAAGCCGCACTTTGACCCATTCCTGGTTAATTACCAATCCATATTGGTCATGACGCATTGTCCCAACATCCTCCATTTCCTGTGCTATTCGGTATTGTTCTACAGCTTCATCGCGGCGGTCTAACAGGTCTAACAAATGTCCTTGCCATACCCGCGCGGCAAAACCCCAGATAGATTTCGGCTCAAACTCCACGACCTTTCGGAAGGCTTCCAGCGCTTCTTCATAGTATTCACCGTCATACAAAGTCAGTCCCAGTTTTCCCCAAGAGTCAGCGGTCTTCATATCATATTCGCATGCTTTTTTGAAAACATCGACTGCGCGTTCTCCCGAGCCCGTCCACGGCAGTTCTTGAATCATCTGCGACATCTCCAGTTCGTTTGGCGTAAGAGGCGGGTCGATGAGAGGAAGTGTTTTTTCCGGGTCAAGCTGGACTTCTACAAGAGGCGCATCGCTTTCAAAGGTAAGTTCATTCATGCGAAGTAATGGCTCAGTGAGCGCACATTGATGAGAGCCATCCTCGAAACACGCTTCGACAGGTATAGGCATTTCAAGATTGCCTGTTTGTTCCACACGCACCGTTGTGACGTGGCAATTTGCTTGATGTGATTTCTCTACAGCGGCAATTTGATAACTCAAATAGCGATTGGTGCGCAACCATTGGCTGAAGAACCACTCTAAATCCTGACCCGTTTCTTCCTCGCACACCTTCTGAAACTTTCTTGCCCCGAGGCGTCTGCCTTCTAAGGTTTGCAAGCAACGTTGATATGCTCTGCGAAACGCATCACGTCCTATTACGCTCTCAAGCGCGCTGATGATGGCAAACCCTTTGCCGTGAATCACGATATTATTATGGTCAAAGTTGATTTTAGCAAGTTGCTCCAATGGGCGTTCCACGGTGGTATCGGTACCATCACGTATCCCCTTGATGTATCGATTGAAGAAGCCCTGATGGAGTTCTTCATTCAGTCCACGCGCGCGGGAATATTCGCGGTCTGCATAAATGCCCAAGCCAATCCACAGCCATCCAGGATTGTCGGCTTCCATCACATACTCACCCCAATATTGATGTCCGACTTCATGCGCTGTTATCCATCGCCAGAAATCTTTAGGTTTTTCGTCGAATTTCTCCTGACCGTGAATGGACACAATATTCGTCGCGAATGGAAAACCGCCCATTGGTCTATCATCTCCGGGGACAGTGGACAGGATAGGCTGTGGATAGAAGCCGAATTCAGACCGGTAAAAATCAATAACATCAACCGCTGTTTCCAGAAGGAGTTGAGCGCATACGCGCCCTCGTTCGGTATAAAGCGTGTGAACTAACACGTCGCCAGACATCGCTTCTAACAGTTTCAACCTTTGTCCGGCGACGATACCAAACTGTTTTACGCCACAAGCCCGATACGTTCCTGACGTTTCATCCAGACGTCCGCTGGTTGCTACTATGTAACTCTCTGGAGCGCTCAATTTCACTTCGAAATCGTCGTGAGTGGGATAGTCCCACCATAAGCGTGGATGCCATTCGATAAGCATCCGTATCCCGTATCGCAATTCGCCGATAGAAGCGCTGAAATCTATGACGAGTTCAATCTCTTCACCAGGAAGAAGCGATTCAGGCAATTCGAGCAGTAAAGGACGATTCGCTTCAACTTTCGCCAGCATTTTTGATATGTCCACCGGTTCGCCACCAATACTTACGACGAGATTGCGTTCCCTACTCAACCCCCATTGAAGTGCAAGCTTGTCGATGGGTTTTGCCGTCTGATTCACGAATGTGATTGTTTCTTTACCTTCGATTTGATTGCGGCTCTCATCCAAAAAAACATCGATGAAATAGTTGGCGCGCGGTGGTTCAACAGGTATCCAAAAATTTCGCTGGATATTTTGACTGTCACCCATAATATCATCTCCTTGTTAATTGGCATATTGGGTAATGGTATCAACATTAAGAACGAGGCTTCAAATTCTGCACACAACGGAGGCCAACGTAATTAAACGTTAACGTCGGCGCATGCCAGCCGCGGGCTGCGCAACGAAGATAAAATATATCGTCATTGAGCCAGGCGCCTCCGCGCAATACACGGTGTCTGCCAGAACTGGGGCCTGGGGGATTTTTTGTTGGAGCTTCGCGGTAATATCCTGAGTCATACCAATCCGCGCACCATTCCCAGACATTGCCAGCCATATCCATCACACCGTAGGGACTTGCCCCCAATGGAAAACTGCCGACAGGAGAAGTATTAGAGTATCCATCCGCAGCGCCGTATTTGCCGACCTTGTAATTTGCTCGATACTGTCCGCCGGTATCCGGAGGCATATTGCCCCAGGGATACTTCCGTCCATCAGCGCCTCTGGCGGCTTTTTCCCATTCCGCTTCAGTCGGCAATCTTTTGCCAGCCCATTCAGCATAGGCGATGGCATCATGCCATGAAATCCCAACAACAGGATGATTCAGTCGTCTGGTATCATAATCGCTCCAATCTCTAGGCGGTTCATGACCTGTAGCTTTCATGAATTCTCTGTACTGCACATTAGTGACTTCAAATTTGTCAATATAGTACGCATCAAGATATACTTTCCGTTGTGGATTTTCATTACGATAACCTTCGTTGTCAGCACTGCCCATCAAAAACTCGCCTGCGGGAATCAGAATCATAACGGCGCCGTCTTTGGGATTGATGGATGTCCGTTGTTGCTCCGATGATGCTTGATGAATTTCCCCTGCAAGGTTAGCGAGAAATTTTCCCAGCCCTATGTTTGGGTCTGATTCCTGTGCGACAATTTGACGCGCTATCATGGCGATATCGCCCCTGCCGATGCTCGACAGCCAGGCGCTGAAATCGCCTCGATATAGATGCGCCAAACTATCGGACCTGAGGACGGGTTTACTATCGTAAACCACGTGGCGTTCGATTTGAATCGCTAGCTCCGCGATGGTCGTCGCTGTACTGCCGTCGCTGAAACGAAACGGACTAACACCTGTCGTCGCTAATTTCTCTCCATCATTCCAGCAGAAACTTGCAATATCGGGATTTACAGCGCCACATTTGGGACATTTAAGAGACATAGTAGGTAAAGCATCTAAAGCGGATTGAGTTTACTCACATTTTGAGATTGTTTCATTCGGCATTTTTTTCGTGAAACGTGATACGTGATATAGATATTCAGTTTGTGGTATCATAAACAACTTGAATCACAATCACGGTGATATTATCCTCACCGCCGCAGAGATTAGCATGGTTGACCAGTGAATCACAGGCTTGCTGGGGAGATGAAGCATCCATGACGATTTGATGAATTTCGGCATCCTCTTGATGTTTTGTCAGACCATCTGAGCAGAGCAGAAGGATATCTCCTCGCTTTATTTCAAAAGAGAAAGTATCAGGCTCAATATCGGTTCGAGCGCCGACGGCTTTGAGCAGTACGTCCCGTTGAGGATGCGTTTCAGCTTCTTCGGGCGTTATGGCGCCGATTTGCAGTAAGCGACTGACAATAGAATGGTCTGTGGTTTTCCGCTGTATCTCTTCCTTGTTTAGAAGATAGAGACGGCTGTCGCCGACATGCCCAACGTAAGCTCTCATTCCCACAATGGCAGCGAGTGTTACCGTGCTTCCCATGCCGCGCCAGAAGGGAACCTGCTCTGTTTGCGCGATGATTTCTTGGTTTGCGCTGATGATGGCGTCTCTGATTTGCGGCAATAAGTATTCGGAATGGTCATCATCGAAGCATTCACGCAATACTATCAACTCTGACAATAACGTATCTGAAATCGTTTGGATGACAATTTTGCTGGCGACTTCGCCCGCTTCCGCGCCGCCCATACCGTCTGCGACGATGAACAATCCCATCGGCGCATATCCATCTAAACGGCGATAAGACAAGTTTTGCGCCCAAAAGTTATCTTCATTGCTGGGGCGTTGAAGTCCAACATCGGTTCGGCTGCCGACGAGAAGAGTTGGTTGTGCTAAGCTCTGCTTGAACTCCAAGAGACGACGTTGTAAACTTACGATGGGCTGTTTACCGCTTTCGGCCTCATCCTTAGAAGCAAAACGCAAATCGGGATTATGATGTGTCAGTTTCAGCAGTAACTGATTTATCGTTGGGTGTAGGTCTGGCACATAATCCTGCAACGGTTTGAGAATAAACTGACATTCAAAATCCTCTTCGGTCAACTCTCTGTCCAGCAATAGTTCATACCACATAACCCCCAATGAATACAAGTCCGCCCGAATATCGACAGTTTCAAGCTCGAGAACTAACTCTGGCGCGACGTAAAAATCGACCCCCTGCTGATGTTTCTCTCCCAAAGGGAGTTTCACTGCGCTAGAAAAATCTGTAAGCACAAGCCTGTTCTCATTTGAAACTCTCAAGCGATTCGGTGTAACTGCATTGTAAAGCACATTCGCCTCATGTACCTTCGCCAATGCCTGGCAGAGTTGGATTAACCAATCGATTCGTTGCATCATGGATGTATCGGGCAGATGCCAGGCTTCCCACAAAACACAGCTCTCAAAATACTCTTCCACCAAGTAAGCGCGCCCATCATCTTCAAAATAATCGAGTATCTTGATAACGGTGGGATATTCTAGCTCTTCGAGAATGGAACGCTCCTCCTGCAGTCGTTTGAAAGACAATAGCTGTGCTTGCCTGCGGAGTTGCGTTAAGCTATCCCGCTGCAAATTTTGTTGGTCGGGCAATTCATAATCCCCTGCCGAATCAGGCTCGGATGTGGGTGATGAATTTTCCGGTGAAATTTCCGCATCTTCTTCAATCTCCATATCTCTGTCACAGAATTCTGAATTAACGTCAAGAACGGAATCTATCTCTTCGGATACACCCACTGTTTCATTATGACAATCAGATTCCTCATTCAGTTGTGAGGAGAGATTTACTGGCGTAAACCACGTGGATTTGTCATCCTCTATCGGAATGGCGACTTCCTTCACCATAACAGTTCTTTCTGACTGTTTGTCCATCATCAGATAACAATTAATCCCGCCTATTCGAGGTTCAAAACCCTTGATTCTCTCTCCAGAAGCCGATAGCCTTTCGATGACTTCATACCTATCTTTGAGTACAACCCCAATCTCTAAGGGCTCAAGCGAATAAATATCTTGTGGTAATCCGCTCCAACCACATTCAAGGCAGACTTCGCCTTCAATGATTTTTCCCTCACAGCTAGGGCAGATATTCAAATCTGTTTCGTTTGGCGCCATGTACAATGACCTCCAATTTCATAATGACACGTTATTGCAGCCCAGTTCCGACAGAACTGCTTATCTAGCGCGATATAAATTGAGAAATCCGACTAAAAGAGACCAAGGTAGAATTTTGAGGTACGCGGAAATCTATAATAAGAAAGACAATTGCAACATGTACGGGCAGTTTATGAAACGTTATAAATGTTTTTCAGTTTCTTTATTTTTTTCAGAGCGCGACTTTCACATCGCCTATAGTCCAAAAATTTACTTTTCATCGACTTGAATTCTTGCTATAATTTTAGTATAATTAGAGGCAAAAAAATCCGAGCGACTTGTGACGAGTGAGGCTAAGATAATTATGAACAAAGAAAACTATCTCTCCATTATTCCTCTGGGAGGGCTGGGCGAATTTGGCATGAATATGATGTTGTTTGAGTATCGAGATGACATCGTGATAATTGACGCTGGTATGATGTTTCCGCACCAAGATATGTATGGTGTTGACCTTGTTGTGCCGGATATCACTTATCTACTGCAGAATCGGGAAAAGGTGCGGGCAGTTGTTTTAACTCACGGACATGAAGACCATATCGGTGGTTTGCCGTATCTGCTGCAACAACTTAATGTTCCCATTTATGGAACCAAACTGACAATGTCTTTGGTTAGTAATCGATTGCGTGAATTTAATCTACTATCTGAGGTCGAATTACATGAAATTACTCCGCGAGATAGAATTCAACTTGGAGTTTTTGACTTTGAATTTATACATGTCAGCCATAGCATTCCCGATACTGTTGGTTTGGCAATTCATACTCCGGTAGGCGTTGTCATTCACAGCGGGGATTTTAAGTTAGACCAGACACCCGTAGATGGAAAAGTACTCGATTTTCACAAGCTCACTGAGTTCGGAGACAAAGGGGTTTTGCTGCTGTTGCTGGACAGCACCAATGCCGAACGTGCAGGGTATTCCGGCTCTGAACGCGATATTTTTCCCCATCTCGAACAGATTTTTCAATCCGCCAAACAACGCCTTTTTCTCTCAACTTTTGCATCTAGCATTCACCGGATTCAGCAGTTCATTGAGCTAGCTTACAAATATCATCGGTACATCGCGGTCAGCGGTCGCTCTATGGTTAGCAACATCCGCGTCGCGCAGGAATTTGGTTATCTATGGGTGCCGGATGATATTATGATTGATGTAAAAGATGTGATGTACTGTCCTCCTCATGAATGTATGGTACTTACAACTGGCAGCCAGGGTGAACCACTCTCAGCGTTGTCGTTGATGGCGGTGGATGACCATGCGTGGATGCGAATTGAAGCGGGAGACACAGTTGTTATTTCGGCGCGTATTATTCCCGGCCACGAAAGAGATGTTGACCATATAGTAGACCATCTATTCCGACGCGGCGCCATTGTCATTTATGAAAGGACAGCGAAAGTACATGTCTCAGGACATGGCAGCCAGGAAGATCTAAAGTTGATGATGAATCTCGTTCGTCCCAAGTTTTTCATGCCAGTTCACGGCGAGTATCGCCATTTGGTGTATAATGCCCGATTAGCAGAGAAGACTGGCATTCATCAAGAGAATATTATTATCGCTGAAGATGGTGACCGGATTCAACTGACACCCGAAAGCTGTGAAAATATCGGTGGAATTAAAACTGGTTGGGTCTTCGTTGATGGAAAAACCATAGGTGAACTGGAAGGTGTTGTGCTGCGTGACAGAAGACAACTGGCGGAAGATGGATTTGTCATTCCCATAGTCGTCCTGAATAGTCAGACAGGTGAACTTGTCGCTGAACCGGACATAGTCTCGCGCGGATTCATCTATATCGACGAATCAGAAAAGCTGATGAATGAAGCAAAAGAACTGACAAAATTTGTGCTTGATAAATTAAATATTGAAGAGAAAAGCGCATCGACAATCGTACAAGAAGAGCTCAGGACAACTTTGAGAAGATTCTTTAGAAAGAATACGGACCGCCGACCAATTATTATCCCTGTAGTGATGAGATGCTGAAGTTCTCTTGCCAAATTATACAAATTCCCCATGAAATAATT
>DTYX01000632.1 GCA_012961655.1 Candidatus Poribacteria bacterium | reverse complement strand
GGACCACTAAAGTCTTGATAATAGTGGTCGGACGATGAGTTCGTCGCGGTTTATAGTCGTCTGGCCACTCTAAAAAACAATATGAACAAAGATTCTACGGATGGAACTAAAGGTACAAATGCTCGTTTTTGATATACTGATTATGCAAACTAATTCACACCAAACGTTTGAGGTGTTTGAGTCGGGCTTTACATCCAACAATTCTCTTTTGAATTCCGAGGTTGCTTATGAAAATTTTAAACATTAGTCTCTTATTCGTAATCATCATTTCGATAGCCGCTTGTTCCGGCAAACCTGAGACGGAAATCGGCCTGAGCGCATATCCCTCTGACACGACCGCCAAAGAAGCGCCGATGCTTGCGAAGCTCGTTGCGGAGGGGAAACTGCCGCCGCTAAAAGAACGTCTTCCTGAAGAACCGCTTGTCGCAAGCCATGATTTCGATGGCTACGAACGTCCAGGCCCCTACGGCGGCACGTGGCATCGTTTCCATACGAGCCCCGACCTTGGAACGTGGAAGATGGTCGCAGGTTATGCGCCTTTGATTCGCTGGAAGTTTGACTGCACTGGACTTGAGCCCGGACTTGCAAAATCGTGGGAGTTTAACGAAGATGGCTCTGTTCTTACGATTCACCTGCGAAAGGGTGTTAAGTGGTCGGACGGTCATCCGTTCACGTCAGAGTCTTTTGCATTCTATTATGAACTGTGTCTCGACGAACGACATCAGTATAATCCGCCCGTATGGTGTTTGGTAGATGGTAAGAGGATGGAAGTTGAAACACCGGACGATTACACGATTGTGATGAAGTTTGCAGGTCCAAACTGGTTAGTGCCACTCTGGTTAGCGACGGGATTCTGGTGGTGCAATATCTACAACATTCCGAAACACTACATGATTCAATTTCATCCCGATTACAACCCCGAATATAAAGATTTTATTGTATTTGAAAAAAAGAACTTGCCTCACCAGAATCCTGAACGCCCGACGCTTTGGCCCTGGCGAATCGCGCGTTATGAGGGTGGTGGCTACCGCGTCGAACTAGAACGAAATCCTTACTACTACGTCGTCGATGACCTTGGACGGCAACTCCCCTACATCGACCGAGTCAAGACTAGCCTTGTTCCCGAACCACAGGTGCGGGTGTTAAAGGTTCTCGCTGGAGAAGTGGATTGTCAGTACCGTGGCATGGAGTTGCAAGACCTCAGCTTATACCTGAAGGGACAAAAACGGGGCAGATATAAAGTTCGAAAGTGGGAAAGCACCGCCGGAGCGCAGCCGGCGATTTTAGTCAATTGGACAGACCCGGACCCGGTGCTGCGTAAATTGATTCGCGACCAGCGTTTTCGAAAAGCGCTGGCGTTAGGAATTGACCGTGAGAGATGCAACGAGATAGCGTGGCGTGGGTTATTGCAACCTCAAGCCGCCACGACGAGCCAGGAGGGATGGCATTTCGCCGATGCCGCTGGGCAAGCGTTATTTGAAGAGTGGAAACGAGCCGATGCGGATTTTGACCTCGAAAGAGCCAATGCGCTGCTCGATGAAATGGGACTGACAAAGCGGGATAAGGAAGGATACCGATTGCGGCCCGATGGCAAAAGACTCACAATCGTCATGGATGTCCCCGGTTCCAAACTGAACCGCCAGGAGAACGACCAGGGGCTCATAATCGCCGAAGGTTGGCGCAAATTAGGGATTGATGCCGTACTCCATACTCCACCCGGTGCGGAATTAGGTCTACGTCGCACGTTGGGCGAGTTCACAATCAGCATGCACGGTGAAGCGGAAATGGACCTCTTCACTTATCCCGACTGGGTGTTTCCGACGCTTCCGAAATATTGGCATCCGAAAGTGGGAAAGTGGTATGAGACAGGAGGCAAGGAAGGCGAACCGCCGACTGGGCCGATGAAAAAGCTACTCGACCTCTACGACGCGATTAAACGGGAGAAAGACTTGCAAAAACGGCATCAGTACGTCCGCGACGCTGTGCGGATTCATATCGAAGAGGGACCATTCCATCTTGGCACGGTAGCCAGGTCTCCATCGCTCATCGTAGTTGGCAACCATTTTCACAATGTGCCGAAAGACGGCATCCTCGGCCCGTGGGCGATTGCTACGCCCGCCACAAGTTTCCCCGAACAGTGTTTTATCAAATAGGTGTTGCTCTACGTGGATTCTAGGGGAAAGCAACCTTGATAAGTCTAATATCCGCAATGCGTAAAACGTGGGGCGTGATGCGTAATATTGGCTAATTGTGCCTGTAGTTGTTCAAACGTCTCAAAAACTCCCTCCGCTAACGGGCGGAGTTTCTCCCACAAAAGTTCGTCGCCATACGTATGGCGAAAGCGATGCCGAAACTTCAGATAATCCAGCAGGCGCAGAGAAAGCGCGCGGTCAATTACAGCGGGACGCACATCTTTCTTCTCTTCCATCTGCTGCAATAGAAGTTGATGCCAATTTTCCACAGCGATATCCAAATCTGACCTGTCGTGCCAGGGGCTCTCCCCTGTTACCGAACCGAATAGATATACCTTTCGAACAGAGAACCGCTCTTTTAGCACACGTGCGCATTTGCTTGCAATTACAAGCGCTTCTGTTTGACTTAGGATGGCGTTATGCTTTGCTTCCATTGAAATCACCTGTGGATAGGATAAGAAACCAAGTTTTTTGGTAGATTGCTTCGCCTCCGGCTCGCAATGACATTACTCTGTTTCTATGTATCGAAACCATTTTTCGGAATGAGATTATAATAATTTTGTTCCGAAAAAACAAGGGAAAATTTTCTGTTTTTCAAGTTAAATCTACCATTTCACACTTAAGCTATCCGAAAAATGCTCGGCTTGGATTGTGTACTTTTTCAGAAATTCCCCATGAAATAATTTGGGTTGGTAAAGGACGGCTCTACGGAAAAAAACGTCGTAGCGGTGTGATGCCATTGTCT
>DTYX01000631.1 GCA_012961655.1 Candidatus Poribacteria bacterium | reverse complement strand
CGTGGCTAATTATCTTTATCCGAAGTCCCCGCGTTGCGGGATGGCTCCGCTGGCGCGGCGAAAGTCATTTTTCTACTTTTTTCTTGACACGAAGTGTGATTAAGTTTATTATAAATTCTGAATTCAATGTCTGTTTCGTAAGCCGGCCTCACCCCGTGAGTCTGGAATTCTAATGCGGATAATCTCTGATTCTTATCTATAAAACTCAAAAAGCCCAAAATTGTTCAATCAAAAACGCAATAAAAACGTTTGCACTTTATCTCTTTTTATCGGAACAGATTTCCGTATCAATAAAAATGAACTTAGTGAAAGAAGTACTGAAATGTTAAAAGCAGCAATTCTCGGTTGTGGAGGCATCGCGAATACGCATGCCAGAATTCTGACTGAACTGGAAGATAAGGTTCAGATTACTGCGCTGTGTGATATTGCAAAGGAACGTGCTGTTGGCTTCAATGAGCGCTATGCCAAAAACCAGGCAACCGTGTTTACAGATTTCACCCAAATGTATCAGGAGGCTGAGATAGATGTAGTTTACATCTGTCTGCCGCCTTTCGCCCACACCAATGAGGTACAGCTTGCCGCCGAATGTGGTATCCATGTGTTCATTGAGAAGCCCATCGCACTCAGCATGGATATCGCCAATCAAATGGTAGAGGCTGTGGAGAAACATGGGGTCAAGTCGCAGGTCGGATTCATGTCGCGCTTTGGCGCCGCAGTAGAACGCGTCAATAAGCGCAACGGTGATTACATTCAAAAACGGCGCGGTTGCGTCTGTAACAGGCACCAATGGCGGCATACCTGGGAAATGGCTCAGCGCGTATGAACTGGTCGCCAAGAACATCGTGGTTCAGTTTGCCAGCGCCAATGAGGCAAAGTTATTCCGTACAGACAAATCACCTGTGACAGAGGAAACAATCGCTAGTACCATCGACCCGAAGAGAGCCGAGACGCTCGATCTTTTCCAAGCCATTGGGACCGATGGTGAAACGCGCATACCGATGATTGAAGGAGCTAAGACTCTCGAATTGGTCCTGGCGGCAAACAAATCTGGGATGACGGGAGAGATTGTCGAATTAGGATAAATACCGTTTAATTGACAAGCTAGTCAAAATTAAGGAAAAAAACAATGACCGACAAACAACATCAGAAGTATGAACGCCCAAATATCATCTTCATTTTTACCGACCAACAGCAAGCTGGCATGATGAGTTGCGCCGACAACGAATATATTCACACTCCAGCGATGGACAGTTTGGCGGCGACGGGCGTCCGATTTGAGAAAGCCTATTGCACGAATCCTGTCTGCCTGCCAGCTCGTTTCAGCATGATGACCGGGCTTATGCCCAGTATACTCAATATTCGCAGCAATTACGTCGGCTGGCTAGATACAGTTCCCGAAGAGATTACAAAGCATTCTATGGGATGGTTTTTCCGAAATGCTGGATATGACGTGGGATATGGCGGAAAGGTTCATCTACCGAAAGGTATGAACCCACAAGCCATGGGCTTTGAATATATCACGCCCAACCAGCGTGATGGATTAGCGGAGGCGTGCGTCGAATTCATCCTAAGGGAAAGGGACAAACCTTTTCTCTTGGTCGCATCATTCATTAACCCGCATGACATCTGTTTCATGGCAATCGGTGATTATCAAGAAATAGACGAGAAGCGCCTCAGTAACGAAATGCGCGCCCTTAAAACTTCTCTGAAATTGCCCGAAGGGGTTTCCCAAGACGAGTTCTTCGCGAAGCACTGTCCACCGTTGCCGCCTAATTTTGAACCGCAAGACCAGGAACCGGAGGCAATCCGAATGCTTCTTGAGCAACGGCTGTTCAAAAAACATGCGCGTGAGACATGGCCAGATGAAAAGTGGCGGATGCACCGCTGGGCATATTGTCGTTTGACTGAAATGGTGGATGCTCAAATCGGCAGAGTCCTTGACGCAATCAGGGAAAGCGGGTTGGAAGAGAAGACCGTGATAGTTTTCTCCAGCGACCACGGCGATATGGATTCGGCGCATCGAATGGAACATAAAACGGCTCTTTACGAAGAAGCCGCACGCGTTCCCTTGATTGTGAGTTACAAGGGAGTTACACCAGCGGGATTAGTCAACGATACCCATCTGGTATCCAACGGCCTCGACTTAATTCCAACCCTATGCGATTATGCTGCAATCGAGCCTCCGAATGGTCTTACAGGTGAAAGTTTTCGTCCGTTAGCAGAAGGCAAAACACCCCAATCCTGGCGAACTCATCTCTTTATCGAGAGTGAATTTGGCTATATGCTTCGCAGCGAACGATACAAATACGTCCTTTACGATGTCGGGAAAAATCGAGAACAATTGATTGACCTCGAAAATGACCCGGGTGAAATGAAAAACCTGGCAACTAATCCGACCTATCAGGATATTCTGCGAGAACATCGTGAGTGTTTTCAATATCATCATCAAAACATGATAACGAATCGAATACAATGAATTTATGAAATGAATAAGGAGCAATCTATGAAAAAACCTGTAATAATGCCAAACGGCAAACCATTTGAGTTTTGGGATGACACGACTGAGTATACTCGTGTCTATCACGTCGCGTGCGAACATCCAGATGCTTCAGATGAAGGCTCTGGTACAGAAGCTCAGCCTTTCAAAACGATAAACCGGGCAGCCAAAATTCTGAAACCGGGTGAGAAGGTGATTGTGCATGGAGGCGTTTATCGCGAATGCGTTCGGCCGGCGCGCGGTGGTTCAGAAGCGGGTAACATGATTGCCTATGAAGCGGCGTCCGGTGAAGATGTAATTATCAGTCTGATGGCAATCTGTTCGATGAGCGCGATGATTCAACTTCGCTTTGCGTTGAGTATCCCCAACCACCATCGATTCTGAACCTTGACGCCTGGCAGGAGTATTACGGCTTTGATGGAAACAGCCGACAGACACAAATCGACGCCGAATTTGACCAAGAAACACTCGCACTGACCCTCAAGGTTGAAGGTGATATTCCAACTTGCACAGCGGTCGAGGAACTTCACGATGACACACAGACGCTTTCGCCTGGGCCGGTGGGTCTGAAGCAAGGTCAACGGGAGTATCAGATTCAGGTCGGAAGTGCTTGAATTGTATTGAAGTATGCTTAAACTATGATTGGCAACTTCATTCGGAATGCAGAGCACATTGACTAAAAAATCATCATGTATACAAGGAGTCTATTATGCTTTCAAAGATTTATCCCGAGGAAACTCTCAGAACCGTCCTACTTCCGCGGGGAGTCTGGCATCCGTATCCCACTGTGGAAGAGCGTGAACACTGGGAGTTTTTACCCCAATCCATACGCCAGACCCACATTACACGCGGTAAAGAAGCGCTTAACTATGAATGGCCTACAATCTTAGCGGTTCGCTTTCTGGACTTCATACGCGATGGCAATCGCGACCGCTATCAGTCGGTCAGCTTCGAGCGACGACGTATCTTGGTTAATCTCGTCATTGCCGAGTGTATGGAAGGAAAAGG
>DTYX01000630.1 GCA_012961655.1 Candidatus Poribacteria bacterium | reverse complement strand
GGGCAGACCTTGCCCTTTTTTCATGCCTGTTAGCCTTCGAATCAATTCGAGGCTGATAGCTCAAGTCGGCTCAAAATTAGCGGGAGGGCCGACGCTGGTTAGTCGGCTGATTCCGTTGTTGAAAATGCTATACACAGGCGTGGGGAATGAATTATCTTTGAGGGCTACAATCCGTGGCTATGAAGGTCCCATCTACAAAAGGGAAGCATTTATCAGCAATCCCGCGCCTATTTTATTTCCCAATGTTGATTTCGGATTCATAGTTAGTGTCGTTGTCAGCATTATTGCGATGCTTTTTACTTATGACATTATTGCTGGAGAAAAGCGGGCTGGAACGCTAAGTCTGATTATGGCCAATGACATCCCGCGCGGGCAACTGCTATTGGGGAAACGGCTCGGTAGTTACCTAATTGACGAATTTACAGAATTGCTAAGGACCTATCCCAATATGATAACCATGGCGCTTTAGTCGGAGGCCCCAAATGGGTGAAAGGAAAATTTAATGGCGCCTTGGAACTTGACGGAGTGGACGATTATGTGGTAGTTGAAAAGAGCGATTCTTTGAAGTTTGGCAAAGGAAGCTTCAGCGTAGAGGCATGGGTTAATCTTTCCACCAAGCAGACGACAGGTGGACCAGGCGGTAGACTTGCCAATGACCGCGGAACTGGAGCGGGAGGAACTCTGCATGGTTGGCAGATAAAGATAAATAATACAGGAGATGGCAATAAAAAATGGGGGTTCAACGATTCGGGAATTGATGACGCGACGGGAAATTACGGCGTATATAACCCCGGATGGAAAGTTACAACCGCCAATTATGGTAACGGCGAATGGTACCACGTTGGGGTAGTCTACAAAGCGGGAACTGGTTTGAGTTTCTATGTCAATGCGGAACTAGATGGCGAGGTTGAGATTAAAAAGTACGGGAGCCTTGATAACGATTTGCCGGTGGTTATTGGCGCCGCCATCGCGCATGATGGCAAGGAAGGACAGTTATCGCAATTTTTCCCTGGTATAGTTGACGAGATCCGAATTTGGAATCGGGCTTTGAGCCAAAATGAATTGGAGACGTATATGACGGAAGGCCTTGCTGTTTATCCCTCTGGAAAACTCACGACAACGTGGGGGATAATTAAAATTCGTTAGTGTCGATTTAGGTTTGTATTTTGTATTTCATGATGCGTGAAACGTGAAGATTGATTCTCCGGATTTTACGTATCAGTAATAGTTTCTAGCCACGGATGTGTACTTGCCCGACGGTAAGGGACCTTTTCCCACCGTCATTGTTCGGACGCCTTACCACCGCGTCGGTCTTCAGGGTACTGCGCGCCGGTTTACGACCCGAGGTTATGCCTTTGTAGCTCAAGATTGCCGGGGCAAGTACGATTCAGATGGCGTTTTTACGCCGCTTGTCCATGAGGCTGCCGACGGACAAGCCACTATCGATTGGGTGGCGAATCAGAAATGGTGCAACGGACGTATCGGGCTGTGGGGGCGCAGTTACCTTGGCATCGTCCAGATTCCAGCAGCGAGCGGAGGTCATGAGGCACTGCGCTGTATGGCTCCCTCAGTAGCGCCCGGGTCGTTCTTCCGCGATTGGCTTCGTTACGACGGTTGCTTCGCGCTGGGCAACGCAATTCGCTGGTCTCTGACTCATGCCACCTGCCGCAACCAGCCCCCGCTCAATCACTTTACCTGGGATGAACTCAATTGTCTGCCCAACCCAGACGCCATTGCAGACAGAGTAGGTTTTGATACCCCCGTTCTCTCTCAATGGGCTAGCCATGACCACTACGACGAGTATTGGGAACAAATCGACCAATGCTTGATGCACGAGCAAATCAAAGTGCCAGGTTTTCATGTAGGTGGCTGGTTTGACCATCTCACGCGCGGACAGTTTGACGCCTACCAGAACATCCGCTTCCAACCCACGGTGGGCCAATCTACTGGGGCAACGAATTTCTCGGGCCTATTGACCAACGTCCACTGCTTGACCGTCCCGATGTGCTTTACTATCGAAGTCCAAAACTCGCATCGCCTCTGACCGTAGTGGGTGAAATCACCCTGCGTCTTTTCGTCGAAAGCTCCGCCGTTGACACGGACTTTATCGCCAAACTATCCGTTGAAGAACCGTCCGGCGCTGTTACGTGTCTTACACATGGGACATCTCGCTTACGTATTTCCCGCCGGTTCACGAGTGTGTCTGCTCATTACCAGCAGTGATTTTCCGCGCATTCTGCCGCATCCAAACACATTAGCGCCCCCGTGGGTGGAGAGCAATCCAGTTGTAGCGCGGAACTCCGTGCTGCGCGGACCTGGGACATTATCATTGCTTAAATTGCCGGTGATTGAAGTTTAGATGCAAGCGATTAGGAGAACAAGGTGATGAATGATAAAAATATCAGCGGAACTTTAATAATTATTTTCATCCTATGCGCGTTATGTTCTCAAACGAACGCTGCTTCTGCTGAAGAAAAGTCTGCCGAGCAGCGATATTACACACCGCCTTCAAGCTGATAGTGGAAGGCGACTACGGCGAAGCGTATGACCGACTCGACGAGATTATAACCAGGTATCCCAATACTCCTTACGCCCGGCTTGCCGAAAGTCGGAAGCGACGATTGGAAAAACTGAAATTTCAGATACCACCGGTTAGTATCAAGTTTTGAAAAATCAGAAACCGAGTTTTTCCGAAAAACTCGG
>DTYX01000629.1 GCA_012961655.1 Candidatus Poribacteria bacterium | reverse complement strand
GACCGCAAAACCGCAACGCCAACCTGCCATGTTGTAAGATTTTGAGAGCGACATAAATTCAATGCCAATGTCCTTTGCGCCATCGACTTGCATGAGACTGGGAGCTTCATAGCCATCGAAGACGATGTCCGAGTAAGCTAAGTCATGGATGAGGATGATGTCATGACGTTTCGCAAAATCCACGACTTCTTCAAAAAATGAGAGGTCAACGACTGCGCCGGTAGGATTTTGTGGAAAACTCAAAATTACCGCTTTCGGCTTTGGCCAAATCCCTTTCATCACTTCCACTAAATCCGGGACAAAAGCGTCTTCTTCGCGCAGTGGAATGCTCATTATGCTGCCGCCGGCAATGATAACGCTGTATATGTGAATTGGGAACGTTGGATCCGGAACAAGCACGATATCGCCTCCATCTATGATAGCCAATGCAAGATGTGAAATACCCTCCTTTGTGCCGATGACGGAAATCACCTCATGTTCTGGGTCAAGATGTGATACGCCGAACCGCCGTTCATAATACCAAGCGACTTCACGTCTGAGATTAAAAACGCCGCGTGAAGCCGAATAGCGATGATTCCGCACATCTTGCGCCGCTTCGCAGAGTTTATCTACAATATGTTGCGGCGTGGGTCTATCAGGATTTCCCATCCCTAAGTCGATGATGTCTATTCCTTGTTGTCTTCGTTCTAGTGTTGTTTGCTTTAACTTGCCGAACAGATACATCGGCAAGCGACTGAGGCGTTTTGAGTTAATCAACATCGGTTTATTATCTCCTTCGTGCCACAATCTGATGGCAAGCAGGAATGCTTGCCCTACAAGATTCCGTGGAATTTTTGCGAAAGTACGGTAAAACATGAAACGTAAAACGTAAAAAGTGATTATTTGGTTCACGTTTCACGCATCACGTTTCACGCCCCGTTTCGATTCCCCATAAATAGGCACATAGATTTTGTCGCGAGGCACACAGCCTGTGGGGAATTGCCCCAACTCGTTATTTTTGGCTCTCATCAAAGCGGTGCAGAATCCCACTGTCAGACAAACCTTTTTGGGGTCTAATTTGCCTACGGTCAGTCCATCTTTAGCGTAATCGGGATAGGCGATGGCGCCTCTACCAACGGCGGCGATGCTGACTTTTTTATCCCGAACGTTGGCTTCAGCGGCGTAAAGCAGATAGTGTTGTAGCCATGTATAACCCGTTCCGACGATGACTAAACCGGGGAATGCACGCTGGATTTCGCTTGTCGCGCGGAAGTGTCGGTCTACGCCAATTAGCGGATGTTCCGGACTTTCATAGCCATCAATGGGTGGCCGCTCGAAAGGGCGGATGATGTGTGGGTTAAAGTATGGGCTGCCCATGGAGATATTGACCATTTTAACCCCTAAGTTCCGTAACAGCTTGACCAGCATCATCGGCTCTTCAAGGTCGACTTGCAACGGGTCCGTCTCATTTACTCCAAAAGCATACGGATAGGGTATCGGATATGGACGCGGCACCCCAATGCCACTTTCCTCATCTTTCCGATACGGCAAACCATCGTAGACGTTGATGCGAGTAGCAAGCATCAATTTATCGCCCAGTTCATTTTTTATCTTGCCGATGACGTTTCTCACGAAGCGCGTCCGATTCTCGAAAATCCCGCCATATTTGCCTTCCCGCGTTTTTGCCGCCAACAATTCAGATAGCAAGTAGGTGTGGCATTGTTTGATATCGATGAAATCGAAGCCGATGTTGTACGTCAGTTTCGCTGCATCGACATAAGCGTCTTCTAATTTTAAAAGATAGTCATCGCTTACGACGGGATAGTCATCCGGTATCGGGGTTTTCGTCTTCTTATCGATGAATGTTGTTTTATCCAAGAGTGGATGGCGGAACGCTATGAACGGTTTTTTGTAGCTAAACCGCCCAGAATGCGTCAACTGAAGGCCGATGACCAAATCGTCATCCGTTCCATATTCTTCTCGATGAGCCTGTCGTGTTTTAGTCAGGATGTCCTCTAAATCTTTTGCGTTTGCGTCATTGATTAAAAGTTGTCGACTATTAGCTCTACCTTCGTCTAAAACGGCGGTCGCTTCGCCCCAAATCATCTTACACCCGCCTTGTCCGAATCGAATCCATCTGCGATAGGTCAACTCGTCCGGCTTGCCGTCCAGCGTGCCATCACAACCCTCCATCGGATGAATACCCAAAGCATTTCCCGCGACGAAATTGCCGATTTTGACAGGTTCTCGCAACGCTTTAATCTCGGTTTCCAACCGGATGCTCAAACCGAGCTTCGCAATATCTTCTCGTAAATCTTCAATACTTTTATAAGTGAAATATTTTGGCATGGTTTTTTTAATCACTATTCACTCGATAATTGTCTCTTTCCTAACTTCGACGGTTCCATCTCTCCAGGAAAGTTGCGCCTCGCCAAAGCCGTGAAATACTCGCACCTGTTCGGATTCAGAGATTGGCTTTCCATCCAAACTCCGCAGCGTAAACAGCACAGGAGAGTCATATTCCACTCCGCCCCATTTGAGGGCGTGGAAGGCGACGAAGGTCGGCGATTCGATCGCGAATCCAAACGGGGGCAGAATGACCTCGTTGCCGATTTTCGATGAAATTGTGAAGTTCGATGCGCTGCCGTTGACTGTCACTGTTGCTTCTTCTCCAAATCGGGCGCTTCGGACTTTGCGGTCGAGCGTCAGGAAATCGACTTGAGTCAGCCGAACTTTCGATGTGAGTTCGTTGAGCGGGGACAAGATTTCATAGGTGTTTTTGATGAATCGGTCAGTCAGGCATAAGCCTTCCGCCCAGCCGTTATGCGCCCGGGTGAAGCACGCTGTATCCAAACCTTCGTCGGGGAATGGAACTTCGTCTGTTATATCACTGTGCCAGTAAAGATGTTGTCCGATGCTGTGATAGTTGAGCGTGCGTCCGATGCTCACGTGGTGCAAGACGTATTCGGCGGCTTCCTCAAACTTGTAGCCGTATTTTCCGTGCATCACGATGCCATCGCGGTAAATCATCTCAAACAACGGCACTACTGTCCCGCCAAATTTCTCTGGGTCAAGGTTGTGGTAGTACCGTCCGCTAACGCCTGTTAAACCTTCAAACCAATCGCTGTGAGGAATCGCCCACTCGCGCCCGCATTCGGAGCCGAACAGTCCAAAAAGCTCACGAGCATAGTCGGAGATGGCGGATTTCCAGTACATATCGTCCCATTTCGTGAGCGGATGATTGGGGTCAAAACATTCATACAGTCCAGCGGCATAAGTCGTGTCAATGAAGTAGATGTCCGGTTCAAAGAGTTCCTTGACCTTGGGCAGATTCTGTGGACGTTTTGCCAGTTCGACCGCTTTTTTCGAGCAGGTGAGAAATGCTCTCCCGCCGAGCCACAGTCCACCTTTCCTGACGCTGCCATCGGGATTTTTCATCAGGTAATCCTCATCCCACGATGGCGCATCGCGGTACATATCCTGATAGTTGTCGTGCAGAGAGAAGGGATAACCGAGGGCTAAAATGCGCCGCGAACAATCCATTAGTCCTTCATCGCCGCCGCATTCTGGAGCAGCAGGCAGGATATCGGGATGTTCACAATCATAGCCGCGACGAATCCAGCCGCCGAGGATAAACAGCACGCGGCTCAATTTTAAATCGTTTTTCAGATGTTCGGCAATTTGCGCCACTTCGTCAAATGTCCAGTTAACCGTCACCGATTTTTCCCGCAGATTCTCATCTATGCGGCGCGCCAGGGCTGTCCACAGTTTAAAGTTAATCGTGCCAAATAATTTTTCTGCTTGAGGATGTTCCTTAAGTTTCTCATCCCAGGTGACCAGCCAGCCTTTTTCTTTCGCCACATCACGATAGGCTTGTGCAATCGTGTTTAAGTCACCAACCCCAAGAGGACGCAATTGGAAAGCGTGCGCGGTTTTACGCAGATGCAATGACGTCGAAAGCGATTGCTTTTTGTCGTCAACTTTGCTTTCGACTTCCGCTGTAACATAAGGGTCATGCCAGGTAACAAGCAAAGCCGAACTCTGTTTAACCAAACCGAGCATCTCGATATGACATCCCTCGTAATCGTAAGTGCCAAAACTGTGGCTGAATTCTACGCCAGAATCTGACGGAATGAGCAAACCCAACCGCACTGGTACCAACAGATAACCTGCATCCGCATCTGTGATGGGTAGCGCGCTATCGAGCAGTTTGACATCTTCAATTTCGGAACTGCCCGTCGTCGTATATGCCACATCGATTGTCTCACCGTCAGGCATCAACGTCAATTTTGTCATCAACGCCAGTTCAGTATCTTTACAGTCGGGATGAAAGACCAATTGAACCGAATTTCCTTTTTGGGAAACGAAATCCGGAATGAGCGGCAGAGTTTTCGTCTCGCCACTTTTTGTCCTAAGTGTTACCTTTCCAAATCGCGCCGCTTGTGGGTTTGATGACCATGCTACGCCCGTTCGTTTGTCTAATAATGACCAAGCTCCGGTTTCTGTCAAGACCGAGAGCGCAACCTTTTGGTTTTCGAGTCGAACGCAATTTTCTGATTTCATCATTTGCTCCTCCTTCCAGTCTCAGTATTATATAGCAAAGAGGAAATGTTGTCAAAGATTTTTTATAGATATAGCATTAAATTGAGCAGATGAATGTTTGACTTACTACAATCATTTCCGTACCCAAAATAGATTTGTGAAACCTGCACTAATATGATATAATTTTTGCAAAAGTATGTTTCAAGAGGTGAAT
>DTYX01000628.1 GCA_012961655.1 Candidatus Poribacteria bacterium | reverse complement strand
TCACCAGAATTCGAGTGTATCCGTGTGTATCTGTGGCTAATTATCTTTATCAAAACAAATTTGACAGCGCACTAGATCCCAATGAAAGTCACCGAAAGCGCTATCGGATTTAGTCATTATCATCTTCTTGTGATTTGACTTTACGTTTTTCAAGCCTGTTCCACTTCCCCTCGAAAAGGGAATGAAATTAAATGACAATTTAAACAGACAAATCCCATCTGGGCGCCTCTGCCGATGACGATATCATTCTCATCCTGGTAATTAAAAATGAGTGCATCATCGCTTTCGGTAAAGAGATATCCCTCCAGCATTTTTTCGCCACATTTGGGACAATTGAGGTCAAATTCCGCTTCAAACGAATCTTCCAAATTTATGGAGTTGTGTTTAATCGTATCCCCATCTTCTGCTGCTGATATTTCCTCGATGCCAGGCTCACCTCTACGGCCGCCGCATGTTTGACAGACATCGTAATGGCTATCGACCTCATCTCCACAACGGTCGCATCGCCAAGTATCCCTTCCGCGTGCGAGTGGAGAAAGAGGGGGGGAGGGAATAGTCCGTTCGGGTGTAATTCGCGGCGATGTCGGCGAAAAATCCAAAACGTATTCATTGGATAATATTTCATCAACTGGCATATCACTTGTTGGTGAAGTGGTTTCGTCGGTCTTCAATGTTCCGACGGTGTTTTCATGTGAGACGGAATTAGTGAGTTCGTGATAGCTCGGAATCTCTTCAAGGTTCATTGGACTTTCCGACGGTGATGTTACTTTTCCCACATCCATAGCTTCTTCTGTAATTGATGTCTCCAATAAATTATTTGCAACGGACTGTTGTCTTTCCAATCGTTTCTGAAGTTGTTCCAGACCCATCTCCGCGGCTCTGCGGATGAGATAGGATGGATTTTTAAGCGATTGCCGCAAGGTTTCAAGGGCTCTTTCATCACCGATATTTCCCAATGCTATGAGTGCGTTTCGCCGGGTCTCTTCATCTGATTCACCTTCCAGTAATCCCAATATGGCTGTCATCGCTTCAGGGGAACCCAATTGACCAATAGCGCGCGCAGCTTCACGACGAACGTAATGATTCTCGTCATTCAATGCTTCGATTAAAGATGGAATTGCTCGCGTGTCGCCTAATCGCACCAGCGCCGAAATTACTCCTACTTTCGAAAAAGGCAACGTGGTTGTTTTTGTCAATGTTTCGATGAGTTCTTCATAAGTTGGCATAAATATCTCTCCAATTGTCATATTGAATCTAAGATTACAAATCAAAAATGACCAGCGTCTCCCATTTACCATCGGATAGCTGTTTGACTTTTAGTTGATGATAGGTGACATTTTTAATTTCGGTATAAATTACATGCTTTTGAGGATTTTTCTCTTCTCCGTAGGCAACAGCAGAAAGATTATCGTTGTCGAATTTAAGTATCTCGACTCGTTTGAATAAGATTTCCTCGACTTCATGTTGGAATAACAATTCTCCCAAAAATGCGACTAGTAAATCCTCCAAAGTATCTCCTTGCACATTAATGTCGTACTCTCTTTTTTCATCTATGCTATCCAATTCCGCAATAGATTCCAGCATGCCTAAGGCAGCGTTCTCGAAAAGTTTCGGCAGCGTTTCACCATAAGCGCGGATTCCCAAATCTGCTGTATGGTCGATGATGTCATATTGTTTCATGTTTTATTGTGGGTTCCTCTCGAATATTTCTCAAACTTTGGATAATTTTGATAAGAAAATAACATTTTACTGAAAAATCGTCAAGAACATTTTGGCAAGTTCACATAAGTTGAAAAATTAAAAAGCCATCTAGCGCTGACTAGACGGCTTATTGAAAAATTTCGGACAAACAGAAGACCACTATAACAAAAGCGGTAAAATCTCAACGCTTGGTTCTCTGCCTTCGAGCACCTTTATCCTTTCGAGTTGGGCTTTTCGCTTGAGGTCTCTTAATCTTTGCTTCTTGCTCTATACCATGCTTGATAGCATCGCGAATCGTGGGGTCTGGGTCCGATGACAATTCGGCAAGCATCTGGGAAACCTTTTCGTCTTCATACTGAAACAATGCGTCAATGGCAACGAGACGGATGGAACGGTCTCTATCTTCATTTGCAAGATACATTAACTCATCAATAACCTCATCTGAATCAATTCCACGCAATGTGTTGATGGCTGCCCTGCGAACACTGTTGTCCGGGTCATCGAACATATCCATAATACCGGCAATAGCTTCATCCGTTCCAAGCTGGGACAATGCTTCAATTATCTGAATACGCACGGCAACATCCTCTTCGTCAAAGAGAGCCAATAACAATGGTTCGACTGCGTCTTCCACTCCGAGCTCGCCTAATTTCCTAGCCGCTTCCTGGCGAACGTTTTTGGAAGTTGATTGCAGATTATGCACAATGTTGCTGAATTGACTGATGTCTTGAATACTTTGTTGCCTCTCTTCAAATCGATCAATTTTTTTGTATGCATCTTTTGAAATCATATCACTTAAACAGTTATACTTCAAATTTTAGAGAGTTAGGAGTTTGGCAGAACAACGCTCCACCACTTCATAACTCCAATATTCTGTCGTTTCCCCCCTTTGAAAATCTTAAAATTAAACGTTAAACATACCAATTCCAATTCCTTACTGAATCGGTGAATAAGGAGTAGGTTTGAGAATTTTATTCGCCACATTAGAAACGAGTGGTCCATCTTTTTCGCTTTCTCGCTTCGCTTGCTGCCACTCTTCGTCAGTCATAAAGGCTTCCCAAGCAGCTTGACGATGAGCTAGATTCTCGAACGCAAGAATGTATACTAACTCATTGATACTGTTTGAGCCAATAATTGTTTGCCAGAAACCAACAACTTTCATACCATGTTTTTCAAACAAACGCATTGTGACATTAGCGAAGCGATTGTTAATGTCATGCATCTTCCCCGGAACGATAGTGTAAACTCTTTCTTCATATATCATAATTATTTACCTCCATTAGCTCGAATCTTTGACTAACCATGTTCCTAAGGACAATTTTGTGATATTCTATACATTACAATATTTTTTTCTGAACGTCAACAAAATTTTTTTGAACAGAAATTCCCCACGCGGGAAAATATCC
>DTYX01000627.1 GCA_012961655.1 Candidatus Poribacteria bacterium | reverse complement strand
CCCAGTTCCATGGAAATCTCTTTCGACAAAAGTGGACAAACTTAATTCGAACTTACTTAAATCTTTTGTCAGTGTCGGCAAACATTCTAAAAATATCCTCTTTTGTCAATTCAGATGACATTTTCACCACCTCATTTGATAGCCCGTCTTCCTTTCCCTATCATCACTGTCTATAGAATCTTGATTGAAAGCCTTCACCAAAGTACAACTTCCTTGCGATTTCACTCTTGATTAATTCCTCAGGCGTTCCCGATAGTTCTATTTTACCTTCAGAGATTAAGTAAGCTCTATCAACTATTTCCAGAGTATCAACGGCGCTGTGGTCAGTGACAAACACCCCAAGTCCTAACTTGTGTAACTGCAGAATAATCTTCTGAATATCTTTAACCGCTTTCGGGTCGATGCCGGTAAATGGCTCATCCAAAAGGATAAAGGATGGTTCCGTGGCCAAAGCTCTTGCTATCTCTAATCTACGCCGTTCGCCGCCGGAAAGAGTATAGGCTTTATGCTTAGCTAGATGGGCGACGCCTAAATCATTCAACAATTGTTCTTGTCGGCGCTTTCGTTCGTCGGAAGACAAATCCAAAAACTCCAATACCGATGCGATATTTTCTTCAACGGTCAGCTTGCGGTAAATGGATGGCTCTTGCGCGAGATAACCGATGCCGAGCCGAGCGCGTTTATACATCGACATGGAGGTGATATCTTTGCCGTCAAGAGTAATTTTACCTTCATCGGCTTTGATTAAACCCACCATCATATAAAACGTGGTGGTTTTGCCCGCGCCATTTGGTCCGAGAAGCCCGACAATCTCCCCCTGTTCTACATTTATGCTGACGTGGTCAACGACAGCGCGCTTTGAATATTTTTTGACGAGATTATGTGTCGCTAATTTTGCCATTGATATTTTTCCTCAAAGTTCCACCAGTATTCCCTCTCTGAGACGACGATAATCTACTGTGGGAGGAGCTTTCGAATTATCGATAACCGCTCCCCAATCTTCAAGGAGGAGTGAGCCAACAAGTATATCGATATTCTTTCCATTTTCCGCGCCAAGGTCTTTCACAGGGAAAAAGATTCCACTGAAAAGATACTCCTTTCCCCCCGTGTCTTTGACGGCGCCGGAAATCAATATCCCTTTGCTCAAACGCGAGGTCTGCCCCCCCAACCTCACCTCAAAAGGCTGGACTGGCGCTTCAGGAAATCCCTCTGCAAATTCTTCTCTGATATACGACCTCCATGAACCTGTATCTAAGATGGCATTCAATCCATTATCTCTTACTTTTATTTCAACAAAGGGCCTCGCCATAAATACCTATACCTCTGTTAGGTGATGAGTAATAAGTGATACACTGCTTGTTCATTCATCACTCGTCAAAGTATTCATTCCTTCTTCTCACCTTTATCTTCGGAGGTTGCTTCTGAAGATTCGGGTTCCGCTTTCTTTTTCTTCTTTAGCCGCACGCGAAAACGAACTACCTCTGTATCATTCCCTTTTCCCTCTCGGATACCTGTTTTGCGATTATATTTGATATATGGCGCTTCAACTCTATCTTCCCTTTGGGTCACTACGACTGAACCGGTGAGTTCAATGGTATCATCCGTTTCGTTTAACACCGCGTGGTCGCAAGTTGCAAAAAGGTCGCCATCCTTCATATCCACATTGCCTTCAGCGACTGTTTTTATGACATCGTCCGTTTCAACATCTCTGTAAATAGTTGCTTTGTCGGCGTTAAGATATCCGTTCTCACGCGTGATTTTAACATTTCCCCAAAGAACAATGATACCATTTTTTTCATCCTGTTTGAAATTTTCCGCTACTCCGTAGAGTATCTCATATTCTTCTTCGGGATTGACATCCGGCTCCGATTTTCCTTTGGCTGTATCATCTGAAGTTTTATCCTGCGCGTTTATGACGCTGCTGAAGAAAATTATGGAAAACAGAAATACTGTGATAACTGAAAAGATAGCCGCGGATTTTCCGAATAGGTACTTAGTCTTTTGTTTCATCGATTTTCTCATCCTTGGGATAAATTTTAAAACGCACATCTTTTAGGATAACAGTTTCTAATTTCGGGTCAGCTTCCATCTCTTTTCCGAACATGACCGAATCGCCTCTAACAATCTTCACTTCACCTGGAGCATATAGTTTCTCTTTTTCATCTTTCCAGTAAAGTTCATTGGTATATAAAATTCCATCCTCGTTGACGCCTTTTACAGGATTCCCAATAATTCTGAAATCCTCCCTATTTTGTTCAATCTCCCCACCATCGCCTGTAATGGTCATTGCTTCCTTGCCATCTTGGAAAATTATCACTTCGGGTTTCTCTACATGAATCCGCCCAGATTCAAGATAACGAGCGACGTCGGCCGCCAGTGTCCAAGTTTGTACGCCCGCTTTCGTATTTTGCGCCGTGAAGGTGTAAATCTCCTGAGTAACCTTTTCAGATTCTGCGCTAGTAACCTGCGCATCTTCTCTTCCACAACCAACTGCAAAAAAGACAATACCCAGAAACAGTAGCGGCGCGCCTCTGTGTCGCCAAATAGTATCTATGTTACTTCTTGAGAAATTTATTGTTCCTTTCTTCATTGTCCATGAACGAATGCAAAAAACGTAATGTGTAATTATTTACATCAGACGGACGAGTCTTGAAGCGCGGGTGCATCCAAATCCACTGCGTCGGATACCTTCGGACATAAGATTCGATGACCTTGGTGAACAACTGAGCATTGACCTGAATATCTACATCCTTCCGTCCTGTTAATTTTAATTCCAGCGGTTTTTCAATCACAACTCGGTGAGAATCATCCGGCTGTCGAATGATAAAAGCGGGAACTATTAAAGATTGAGTTTTTAAAACAATCGCCACTGGCCCAAAAGGCGTATAAGCCAAGCGTCCGAAGAAATCTACGAATACGCCATCGGTTTTGGTATCAACATCGGGTAGAATCCCTAAGATTTCGTTGCGCTTTAGACAACGCAGACCGTTTTTCACCGACGCCCCGCGGTAAATCACCTTCATTCCGACAGCCTGGCGATATGCCGCCAAAAGCTGCTGAAGTCTTTCAGAACGCACTTCTCTGGCGATTACGTTTAACGGATATCCATTCAGCGTCAGGCTCGCGCCCAATAATTCCCAATTGCCGAAATGAGCGGTCAACAGAACGACGCCTCGACCTGCTCTAAGTGCCAAATCCAGATTTTCCTTGCCTTCAAACACAACGAACTGATTAACTTTCTCGCGCGTCAGTCCGGGGAATTGCATAACTTCAATGACGCTTTTACCCCAGTGTCGGAAGCATTTCGTCGCAATATCCGCAATCTCCCGCTCGTCTTTAATCCCCAAACATGAACGCAAGTTGTTGTATGTTCTCCGCTTATCACTTGCGGATAAGCTGAAAATCAGATCAGCCAATACCGCCCCGATAGTTAAAGCCGTTTTCCGCGGGAGCTTGAGCGATAATTTGATG
>DTYX01000626.1 GCA_012961655.1 Candidatus Poribacteria bacterium | reverse complement strand
GCGTGAGAAGCTCATTTCTTAACGGAAACGCTTAGACTTCCGAAGTCTTCGAGACTTCGGAAGTCTAATAGAAGTCTAAATAAGGGAGAGTGAAATGAAAAACAAAAGACCGAATATTCTACTTATCACAAGCGACCAACAGCATTGGAACACTCTAAGTTGTCTAAACAGTGAAATCAAAACGCCTAATCTGGATAGATTGGCGGGGCAAGGTACGTTGTTTACACGCGCCTACTGCGTCAATCCGACCTGCGCGCCGACGCGGGCTTCGATTATCACAGGGAAATACCCCAGCCAGCACGGCGCATGGTCTCTTGGCACTAAGTTGCCGGAAAGCGAACATACAGTGGGCGAAGATTTTTCAAGGGCAGGCTACAGGACGGCACTGGTCGGCAAGGCGCATTTTCAACCGTTGCGAGGAACGGATGAATTTCCATCTTTGGAAGCCTATCCAATTCTTCAGGATTTGGATTTCTGGAGAAAATTTGACGAACCGTTTTACGGTTTTGAGCATGTTGAACTTGCCCGCAACCACACAGACGAGGCGCACGTCGGTCAGCATTACGTCCTCTGGATGGAGGAGAAGGGTTGCGCGAACTGGCGCGACTATTTCCGCACGCCGACAGGGAACAATGATAGCCAGAGGCGCAAATGGCTAATCCCGGAGGAATATCACTACGACACATGGATTGCGGAACGAACCAACGCGCTGGTGGAAGATTACCATCGCAACGGTGAAAACTTCTTCCTTTGGGCGAGCTTTTTCGACCCGCATCCTAAATATCTCGTCCCCGAACCGTGGGATACCATGTATGACCCGGAGAGTTTAACCGTTCCTTCAATCGTCGAGGGCGAACACGAGCACAATCCGCCGCACTTCCAATTGACCCAACAGAGAAAACCCGACTTTTCACCGTGGCGTGAAAGTGGACAGGGATTGCACGGATTTCGCTCGCATCTGCACGACAAAAAAGAACTCGCCAAGGACATCGCCATCTACTATGCAATGGTCAGTCTGATGGACAAGTACATCGGCAAAATTCTGGACAAGCTCGATGAACTGGGACTGGCGGAAAACACACTGGTCGTTTTCACTACTGACCACGGACATTTCTTTGGGCATCACGGACTTATCGCCAAAGGCGCTTTTCACTACGAAGATATGATTAAAGTTCCATTTATCATCAGATATCCAGGCAGAGTACCCGCTGATGGACGTTCTGAAGCCTTGCAGTCCCTGGTTGACCTACCTCAGACGTTCCTCAGCATAGCGGGAATTGACATCCCCCGAACCATGACGGGTGTTGACCAGAGCGGTGTGTGGTTCGGTAAAGAGAAACAGGCTCGGGACCATGTCATCGTGGAGAATCGCCATGAACCGACGACTATCCATGTGAAGACTTACGTCGATGAAAGATACAAGATAACAGTTTACTATAACCGAGATTACGGCGAATTGTTCGATTTACAAGAAGATCCGCAAGAGATTAATAACTTGTGGAACAAGCCTGAATGTGCTAAATTAAAGGCAGATTTGATTATGAAGTTGCTCTTTGCCGAGATGGGAAAAGAACCTTTGTGGATGCCGAGAATCGCGGGGGCTTAACTACCTGGGGGAAACATGTCGATTGAAATTTCTTACGACTAGGAGTGATAATGCAGTCTGCAGACATTATTATGTAAATTGACATGAAACCCGTTCTCCGCAAGGAGAACGGGCTCGATAGATGTCTAATTAATTTCTATAGGTTCCCCACAGTCCGCGGATTCATAAATAGCCTCGATTACCTGCATCAAGATGATAGCTTCCTCCGGCTGAGAAAATGGTTTTGCTGTTCCCTCTATGGTCTGGACAAAATTGATAACGGCGGCTTCCCTACCCATCTTTTCGTCAGGCTCAACGATAATTTGTCTGTTGACAGATTTGCCATTTTCCTGGACGTATAGCTCGCAATCATCTATTGCAGTTTCATCGATACCGTCTCTTTCAAACAGTCTCCGAATCATTCCGCCTGCTTTAGTACCCTGGAATGTGACAGATACCTCCTCGCGCTTATTCAATTCAGCCCATGAATTCCGCGTGTAGAGCACTTGCCCTGTTTCAAACCGAACAAACGCATGAGCGGCCATCTCAACATCTACGATAGGGTCATCAGCATCAGGAATGCCCCATGGCCCTTTGAAGTCGGGATTACCCGTAAAATCTTCGAATGTCGATGCCAGCACCCATTGTGGCTTCGGGAATTGCATAAAGTACAGGGCTAAATCTATCATGTGCAGCAAATCTATCACTGGCCCTCCGCCTGACATCGCTTTTTGGGTGAACCAGCCGCCGAATCCTGGAATGCCTGTGCGTCGAATCCACAGCGCTTGGGCGGAGTTGATTGTACCGACATCTCCGTTCTCAATATATTTCATTAGAGCCTGAGCTTCCGGACGCGCCCTATTGTTGAAATCGAACATCAAGATTTTTTCATTATCCGCGGCGGCTCCTGCCATATCCGTTGCTTCTTGAGCATTAAGCGCCGGGGGCTTTTCACAGAAAACGTGTTTCCCCGCGTTAAGACAGGCAATCGCAACCTCAGCATGAAATTTGTTCGGCACGCAGACGCTCACAGCTTGAATTTCTGGGCATTCCTTCAACATCTCTTCCATGGAAGCAAAGGTATTTGGTATGCCATATTTTTCCGCTTGCCCTTCAGTTCTTTCAGTAATTGGGTCACATATAGCGACAACTGTCGCTTCCGCTTCTTGATACGCTGGAATATGATAATCTGTAATACCTCCAGCCCCGACAATTCCGACAATTAAATCTGACATAATTCAATTCTCCTTTCAAGTTTATCATTGTTTTTTGTTCATGTTTCACATCTTTTGCCCAACGTTTCACATAACGGCGCAAAATGCCGGGCATTCGTGGTCAGCAAAGTATACCCTTCAGGCACTTCCAAAGTGATGATGACATCTCCAAGTCGCCAACAATTTTTGCTGCCTTTGGCGGTGTTCCAACCTTCTCTGTGTTACATTCCGTAACATTTATGAGAGATAACAATGTTAAATCAATGCCCATCAAAAATTGTCTATGAAGTTGCCAGTCTATAAAATCTTCAAGTACTCTGACAAGTTTCCGCCAAAGTTCGGGTGTATCCATCACAAGCATCCTATCCGAGTATCCTTCTAACAGTTGGGAAAAGATTAAGATGGTGTTATGCTTTTGCCGTCCGAATCCATCTTGAGCAGAAGTTGCGCTAACGTCCTGATGTCCCTCATCAAGCCGTGAAGCCAGACGGCATCTGATAAAATCCTCCGGTTGAATTCCATCAGCACGTAACTTGAAGTCACTACGTGCTCTGCACGTTCCAATCGCGTTAGAATTCGTGCTTTTTGTTCTTTCGACCCCAGAACTTTACTGACCTGAACACTTGTATCCACAAAAAGGAGTTCTGCCATCCTAAATCCCCTTTAGGTACTGCTTTAACGCATCCGCTGTAAAGCGAATCAATCTGGTGTCTATACCCACTTTTTCCAGCAAATCTTCAGACTGTCCCAACTTCGTATAAGTCAACGGGCGTTTTCTGAGCATTTCCAACGTTTCAAGCAACGCATCCAACTGCTCGATTTTCAATTCTTCGGCGGACAGCCTACGCGCCGCAACGTCGAGCAAGACAAGCCCACTTCGGTATTGCGAATGCGGGTGTGTGTAATCCTGACGCCACTGTTTCTGCACGGCAATTTTCAGTTCTCTTATGAAACCCTCGATAGATACTTTTAAAAGAATGGATTTGATTTCATCCAAACCCGCTGGCGGGACGAAGAATTTTTCAATTAAGTCAAGCAAGTCGTTAGCTTCTATGTCTGGGGGGAAAAATTCCACAGGGCCTCTTGCAAAGATAGTTATCTGCATCGGATAATTCTGCGGATTTTCCGTGAAAATAATAACTGGCGCGTTCCATTCGTACTGTTCTCTTACCCGATGCACAAATTCCATCACAAAAGCATCCCCGATTACATCGGGATTTTCAACATTTTCCGTGAGAACCTCTGGGCGGACGATGATGAAAAGATTGAAAAAGTCACTGGGGTGTTTTTTTAGCTCTGCTTCAGCGTCAAAAAAAGAATAAACGCGTGTTACAGAATAACCCGCACGCTGCAAAACAGAAGACAGACTTCCCATACTCATTTCGTTTTTTTCGATGATTAATAGCTTTTCTTTTGGCACATCCATCACTTCCTCAATTCTCCACAGATTTCCGGTTTTGTATCACGCATCACGTTTTGCGCATCACGCATACGAGACTTATCGAGGTTGCTTTCCCTCTCGAATCCATGCAAAACCTATAGTCTATTATCCACAACAATATTCCCACCAATAATGGTCATCACCGGCCATCCTCTGAGCGTCCAACCTGCAAAAGGCGTATTGCGGCTTTTGGATTTCAATTTATTCGGGTCAACTTTTGCATCTTTTTGTAGGTCAACAAGGGTGATATCCGCGGTCGCGCCTATGGAAAGCGTGCCGCACGGGAGATTTAACATTTTAGCGGGGATATAAGTCAATTTGGCAATCGCTTCGGGGAGAGTGAGATGTCCAACCTCGACCAACTGAGTGATGACTAAAGGCACACAGGTTTCCAGACCGATGATTCCGAAATGCGCTTCCAGCATACCTTTCTCTTTTTCAAAAGCCGCATGAGGAGCGTGGTCGGTAACGATTGCATCAATTGTACCATCGCGCAATCCCTCAATGACAGCGTCAACGTCGGCTTGCGTCCGCAGCGGCGGGTTCATCTTCGCATTCGCGCCGTATTGTTCGACGGCCGCTTCGGTTAAGGTAAAGTGATGCGGAGTCGCTTCCGCCGTTACTTTAACGCCTCGCCGTTTGGCTTCACGAATTAAACGCACACTGCCGGCAGTACTGACGTGGGCTATGTGAATATGCCCGCCAGTCGCTTCCGCTAAAATAATATCTCTAGCGACGATGACATCTTCTGCGCAGTTGGGAATGCCTGGCAGATGTAATTCTTCTGAGACTTTGCCTCGATTCATCACTCCGCCGGCGCTTAAATTATGGTCTTCACAATGGGCAATCACAGGAAAATTATATTCAGCGCTTAGCATCAACGCCCGTCGCATCAGTTCCGCGTTCATCACCGTTTCGCCGTCATCTGAGACAGCTACAGCGCCTGCTTCAAGGAGCCTTGGGATATCAGTTAAAATTTTCCCCGCTGACAGCATCGCTGAATTTTGCCCCTCTTTCCCTCTTTCCCTCTTGCCCTCTTGCCCTCTTGCCCTCTTGCCCCTTTGCCCTCTTGC
>DTYX01000625.1 GCA_012961655.1 Candidatus Poribacteria bacterium | reverse complement strand
ATTTTTGATTCATGCAATGCTCTCTCAATTTTCGGGTGAACCCAGATATTAGGAGACATAAATATGATACTGCATCGAATTAGTTTTGGGATAATCATGCTTTTGGCAGCCCTTTTTATGGTATCCTCGGAAGTTTTGGCAGGTTTGATTCCCGAACCTACTCCTGGTCTTCCTGAAGATGAATCGATAGCTTACCAGCCTCGGACAACGCCAACCATTGATGGCGACCTCTCGGATTGGGAAAATGCGGCGTTTAAGGCTATTGATACGTTACCAAACACTTCTGTTGCACGCGGTATCTACAGTTGCCGAAGGAGAACTGAACAATGAATCAAGCGGAGAGACAACAAAGGAAAAAAGCAAAAATGCACGTTGGCGCTCAGGGAATAGGGACATCAAAAAAAGAGTTGCAATTTCTCTTGCGGTACGGTGTTACTCATATAGATGCCGCAGTAGAAAACACTGAAGTGGAAACCTTGCTGCGGCATAAGGAAGAAGCCGCAAAAGAAGGCGTCAGCCTCGAGATGATTCATATTGGCATTCCGAGAAGTATTACTCTCGCCCAAGAACCGCAACGCGATTATGACATCGATGCTATTTGCAGGATAATTGAGAATGCAGGAGAAGCTGGTCTCAGAGGGTTGAATTATAATTTTTGCATACTGCCGCATCAACGAACCGAACGCACACTTGGGCGTGGCGGTTCAATGTACAGCACCTTCGACATTTCCAAGTTCGATAATGAAACGTTGACAGAAGCCGGCAGGGTGAGTCGTGAAGAGGCGTTTGAACGAGCTTCCTACTTCCTCGAGAGAGTAATTCCGGTAGCTGCAGCAAACAGAGTACAGATGGCTGCCCATCTCAACGACCCCCCGGCGCGCATCTTAAGAGGGGTGGAACGGTGGAATTACCCGGTGTTTGAGGGGTTGAAACGCTTCGTTGAGATAGCGGAAAGTCCCTATCACGGATTCAATTTCTGCTGCGGAACAGCCGCTGAGGGGTTAAAGGAGCCCGGAAAAGAACTCTACGATATTGTGCGGTATTTCGGCGAAAGGAAAAAGATATTCAACGTACATTTCCGCAACATCCGCGGCGGACTGCATAAATTCCAGGAGGTCTGGCCGGATGAAGGTGATGTCGATATGTACCAGTTGGCAAAAGTATTCAGGGACGTAGAGTACCCCTACATGCTCATGCCTGACCACGCGCCAAGTCACCCAGATGACAAATCTCCCCCCGGAGTTTCTGGTCGCATAAGCCCGGCTTGGTCCTTCCAGTTCGGCTATATCATAGCATTAATCCAGGCTGTGAATTCAGAAGCGTAGTTTGAAGAAAAACTGCTCTACGGCTTTATTGAACTGAATCTACTACTCTGTGAAATTTCTTTTGATAACTGTATTCTGCCTCACCCAAATTTCTTAAACAATGCCAGCACTCCATCCGTCGTATTCTGATTGAATATACATCTCACGTAAGGTTCATAGGGTCGGTACTGCGCTTTAAAGTATTCTATCAGCGCCTCACGCTTGGGATGTACTTTACCCGATAAGATGGCATCACGTGTGAACCGATACGGCGGCCATTTTTGCAACTGCGCCAAGAATATTTCATCAGCGGATTTTGAACCGACGACAACAAAGGTGTAACCCAGCGGCGTCAATGAGTATTTAACTTTAATCCCCTCCGGTCGCTTGGCAATAAATCCGAGAATAATTAAATCATCGAGAGCTTTTCGGATGCCTTTCATACCTGTATTCCAGCCTAATCGCCGCAGAGCGTTTTGAATTACTTTGATATCAGAATCATTACATTCATATACAGCTCGTGCGGTGGCTTTCATGGCATTGTAAGTTCTCGCCGAATATCCTAAGAACGTATCTTCGATTTGCCAGGCGTCAAATAAACTTAAATCTGATTCTCTGTCAACGACAAATTGTATATTTTCCTCTTCCGGCAGATAACAAAAGCGTCCCGATGCCAATTGTTGCTGATAATCCGCTAATTTAGGCAAACGTCTGAGCCATATCTCCAAACTATCCGGAAAGCAGACAAATTCCGGGAACTTCTGTAATGGTTTACACAGCGGCTTTTCGGTAAAATGTAATTTGCTGCCCGAAGCGCTGATAGCCATTCTGTCAAAAATCTGAATGTTATCCAGCAACACCGTTGAAAATTCTGAAATCCTCGACAAAATGTGTAAGCGTAAGTCCTCCCATCCCAACAAAATTATCTCCAACGGGCTTTTGCGCTGCCATGTCCGAACGCTATTATCAAACCCATTTAACGAGACACACAAAATGCCATCGCAGTCAAGGTCAGTTGCAGCTTCCTCTCTTCTCTCCGGGTGTATATCACGTATAGATGCGGGTCTGTCTTTGAAAAATTTCGCTTCGAACAAATAACGTTTGCTGCCATCATGTAAAATCCCATCGCATTGATATAACTTCCCTGATTTGCCATAAACGCAGCTTGACCACTCCTCGACCTGCACTGCGCTGAACGAATTGTAATAGCTCAAAATCAGATATTCAAACGCCGCGCCGCGCCGATATGCAGATGTTGGCAACGCGATGTGAGCTTTTTTATTGTAATCATTCATTGTCGCTGAATCCCTCGCTCAGAGATAGCCTCTGAATTTATAAGTTATAATTCCAACATATTCATGAATAGCCGCTGTCGATTGCATCAAACTTCTCGCTTGGGGAAGGAATGAAAACAAGCCATATTGTCCCAGATGGTTTCTAAAATCTACGGCATAAGGAATGGGGTTTAATTCCACTTTTCGAAAGCAGCCCAGAGCGCGTTTCATGTGAGAAGCGGAGGTAACAAGCACAAAAGAAGAGATGTTCTCTTTAACCAGAATTTTCTTGCTCTCCACTGCGTTTTCATAGGTGTTCCGCGATTGAATATCCAGGCGAATCCTATCCTCAGAGATTCCAAACCTAAGCGCTAGAATTTTCATCAAATTTGCTTCGCTTTTCGATTGGTCGAACAGATTTCCGCTTCCTCCGCTGAGAATCAAAAGGGAATCAGGGTAATCTTTGGCAAGAAGTATTCCCTCAATAATTCTTTCACTAGATGAGCTAAGTTCTATTCGCCCCGCGTGAGAACGCTGCAAGTCCACCATGCCAGACAAAACGACGATGGCTTCTACTTTTTCGGGTGGGTTTTGTTTTTCAAAAGGAAACTCGAGAGGAAGCAGAAGTAGGTCAGCTATGGGAGCAATGGAGAAGATATACAGTCCTATAAGAGCGATGTGGAAAATAATCCTAGCGACTTTCGGATAACGCTTCCTGAAGAATATGAACAGAATAAGTAGAAGAACCGACAGAAAAAGAGGATAAGTCAAAAAAGAAAGAGTCTTGGATAATACAAAAAACATAATTTCTCGTTAGCATATATTCTTTTGAGCGTATTTTAACATCATGGGATAAAATTTCCGTAGCCGAAGTCGCAAGACTTCGGCCGGTTGTTTCGGAGAAGCGATGGTAAATCGATAACGCCTTCTCATGTCTCAACTGTTTCTCAACTCAACTATAGTCCACAGACCCAAATCTTTGATTTCAAACGAGATAGTATCATCGGTATTCATAACTGGTAGTTCTATTAGCGCCCGCCTCGGGCTATGAATTACTACTGTACGAATTTTGGAGTTTCCTGTAGCCTTGTCTAGCAAATCTCTGTTGAGTGTCACTCGGACGTCTACGGGATAAACTTCATCTTTTTCCAGTTCGTAATTCTGATTGAGCAGGTGGCAGACAATTGGCGCGCTAGAATCATCGGGGTTATATCGGATTGATGTGCGTATGCGGTCAGAACCTTCGACAATTAGACTCTTATTTATCACATCCGGCAATCCTGATAGATTTTCCCACTGTACCACCTGCGCTTCGGAGTTTTTCAAAAGCTCCTCTTGTTCGTCAGGTAGCGGTTTCGGCCCTACGATGATGTATTCATATAACTCGATAGCTTCCGCGGTCAAGCACATAGATAACTCCTCGTCGGCGACGATTATCGCGTATGGAATATTGGCTTCGGTCAGTTTCAACGCCGCATCTCTAATTTCAGCGAAATTCGCGTTGGTGTAAATGAGCGCTGTGTTGGCGAGCGATACCATAAGCCGAAGGCGTTGGTGAACGAAGTGAACATATCCATCCAAAAGCGGTGAGTGTTCGCGCACGAAACGATAGATATACGCAAAATCCTCCGGTTTCCCATGCCACCAATGTGTACCAAACTCGGCATTGTAACACCACTGTCGGTGCGGAACCATAAAGACGCTGCCGAAAGCATACGCCTGTGCTATCCAGTTACGCACGAGTCCCGGTTTCTCATGAGCTTTAATCCACGCCCAATCGTGTCCCGCCGCTGTCGCTGTTTGCCGTCGCCTGAGAGCTTCAACGAGTCGAAACACGAAGACAGGCTCAATTGGTGGTTGAGCGTTTTCGGCGTGATGCGGCACTTCACCGCAGAAGAAATCAATCAATGGCGCCGGCAGCAGGGCGCGCGGCGATGATGCGCTTGAATTCACGCTTCGCAGGAGCGGTTTTCCGCGAAGTTGTTCGGCATACTCGAAAATCTCCTGCACCATCCGCTTCATGCGTGAGTTTTGAAAATCCTGAAATACATCGCCCAGAGGACATTCATGCCGCGCTTTTTTGAACTGCTCAGCGGTAATGTCCTTCGACTTCAGGAATTTGCGATAGTCAAACTCGTCTATCTTCTCAATTCCCATCTCCCGCAACCATGCTGGCGAGAATTGTTGGCTCAGATATTCGCGAAACCCTTCCATACAATAACGGCAGAAGCAACCACCGTTATAAGCTGAGCAAGCCGATGTTCCGCTGTAATCGTCGATGTGTAGTCCATCTATCGGCGCCATACACCCGCGCTCTGCTTGGTCGCGCAGATATGCTTGATAATCTGGGTTGTTCGTACACCACCAATACGCCGGATGACCTTTGTATTCATGGTCCCAAAGCCACGGGACGCGAATGGGATTATCGTCAAGGTCACGGCAAGTGGCGTCCATAAAGTTATCGGGGCGGAAGTCGATGAAGCCTCGGAAGTCCACGAGGAAGTCGTCGCTAGCGCAATAGCGCATGCCGCGTTTGTGCGCCTCCTCCACGCGCCTTCGGAACGCCTCCACCTCCTGAGTGTTTCGCGTGCGTGGGCGTCCAGCCCATCCCACAACAGTTCCCGAATAGGCGTCATATTGGGATGGGCCTTCCGCGGGATACATGAACACGACATCACTTGCTTTGATGAACGGACGCGCTGAGACTGCTTCTTCGGTTATTGCGACCAACATACAACAAAGCGATGCATACATAACAAACACGCTAACCACCATCCTTTCCATTTTAAGACTTACGCGATGCAACTCCCTCTGATTAAAATGCCTACGATGTTTACAATGCCTTACGGCGGGAGGTTTCTTGGGCTTCCTCTGTAATTTAAAATGCCTACAATGTTAATTCCAAATTCCGAAATCCGAATTCCGAGCCTACTGCATTGTTAAATAAGTTTCAATAGTTTT
>DTYX01000624.1 GCA_012961655.1 Candidatus Poribacteria bacterium | reverse complement strand
CCACAAACCCTTACGTTTTTACAACGTGGTTTTACGATTCGCCTAGATTATACCGTCGAACTGTGGCGGTCTAAGAATTTCTGGTTCGATAGACTTGATTCGCAAGAACAACTCCGATGCGAGTTAAATTATGATATCTTGAGCAGAATTTATAAGTGTGTTATCAGTAGAACAGATAAAATAGAGCTCAAAAAAAGCGATGAACTTTCAAAAGCCATTGAATGGGTCACAAAGATAGATTCATTGGAGATTCTGGACAGTAAGAAACTGGAATTGAAGGGTCGTTATTACTATAATATTGAGGCCGACGTAGTAACCCTAACAGCGCAAGATATTAAGGATTTGCAGAAATGGTTAGACAACGATTCTGATGAACGTAAGGGCGCTGAATTATCAATCTCACGAACGATTTTCAATATTGTGATTGCTTTTCTTTCGGCGAAAAACCACCGCAAATTTTCTATGGTATCCTCCAAATGGGTTTTCGTCAAAGTTTCCGAAGAATCATCTAACGAGCTTTGATTTTCATACTTTATTCTCTTCGCACGAATTGATGTTCGCCCGGCTTCACAGAGAGTACAGGACAGGGTGCTTGTCTGACGACTTTCTCAGCAGTGCTTCCCAAAAATGGATTTATCTGCGCCGTTTGTCCATGAGTACCAATAACAATCATATCCACTGATAATTCTGTCGCATACCTTGCGATTTCGACAAAGGGGGTTCCTTCAAGCATTTCCGTTTCGATTTCAATTCCCTCTAAATTCTGACCTTTTAGAAACTGCTCGAACGATTCAGATGCCGCTTCCTTCATCGCCTGGATAATTTTTGCTCGCGAATCTGGGGATAACTCAGAGGTAGATTCCTCCGCATATGCGATATATTCATCCGCGTCAATGACATGCAGCAAAATCAGTTTCGTTTTATATCTTCTGGCAAAAGACAGGGCGTAGGTAAGGGCTTGACTGGAACATTCAGAGAAATCTGTCGGTAGTAAAATCAGTTTAATTTTAATCATGGTAAAATGGTCTCCTATTTGAAAAAGCGACGAATATACTGACGATGAACCATTTCAATTTCCAACTATTCATAGGGCATTTCAAACTTAAATCCCAAAGGTTTTACGGTGAACACGGGGCAAACGGCGTTCCGCACAACCCGTTCCGCAACACTGCCTATTAAGGCGTGTCTTGTACCTGTCTGCCCATGAGTGCCCATGACAATCAAATCTACATTCTCTTCTTTTGCAGATTCTACGATTTCGACGACAGGAATACCACTTTTTATCAATTTTTTCACCTTAAATTCCTCGCCAAAATCCTTCACAAATTGCTCCATTGCCTTCTTAACAACTCCGATTTCAGCCGCAATAATTTTATCAATCTTCTCCTCAGCCGATTTTTGGGTCACACGTCGCAGGCGATGAGGTTCCTGAACTACGTGTAACACTATCAGTTCAGCGTTATACTCCTTTGCAAAAGACACAGCATATCTCATGGCATTTTCCGACGAAGAAGAAAAGTCCGTCGGCATTAAGATTCTTTCTAATTTTATCATGATGAATCCTTGCATTTATGTTTCCAATATTGTACTTAGTTTCACAGGTTTTGTCAATGTAAAATCATCAAATCCAAGGTTTTTACACTTGATTTTTGCTCAGAAAATGATTATAATACCGTAGAAAAAATATAATCATTGGAGAAATCAAAATGGAAAAAATGGCAATTGGTATTATGCTCGGTGTTGGGAGTGACCCGATGGAGAGCATTCAGAAGGTTTTAGATGTCGGGGTGGACAATGCTCAGATGGGACGTCCGCCTGATGAGTACCTCTCTGGCGCGAAATTCGACGAACTGAAAAAAGCCATCGATGAGAAAGGAATAACGATTACAACTGTATTCTGCGGATATGATGGCGAGAGTTACGCGGACATTCCGACGGTGCAAAGAACTGTTGGATTGGTTAATCGAGACACTCGCGAGGAACGTTTGCGGAAGACTTTTGAGATAGCAGATTTCGCCGAGAATCTGGGCGTAAAGCGCATCGCCGCTCATATCGGTTTTGTGCCGGAGGACACCTCGTCCGAACTTTATGGAGAAGTCGTGGAAACCATCCGCAGGATAGCCGATTACTGTAAACCCAAGGGAATGGTTTTCGCTCTCGAAACAGGACAGGAAACTGCGGAAGCGCTTTTGCAATTCATCAAGGACGTGAACAGGGATAACCTCAGAGTGAATTTTGACCCGGCGAATATGATTCTGTACGGCTCCGGCGAACCGATTCCAGCGCTGGAACTACTCGCCGAATATGTCGATGGCGTCCATTGCAAAGACGGCAAATGGCCGACGAAAGAAGGCGAGTTGGGAACAGAATATCCTCTTGGACAGGGCGATGTGGGTATCGATAAATTTATCGCCACACTCAAAAAGATTGGCTATGAAGGTCCGCTGACTATTGAACGCGAAATCATCGGAGAAGAGCAGAAGCAAGATATTATCGCCGCCATTGAACTGTTGAAGAAGTTGAGAGGATAGTGGTGAAAAAGTTTTTCCCCAATACCCCAGTCATATAAGTGACAAACCTTCGAAATTAGAGGAAATTCGAAAAAAGGTATTCCATTTTTTGCGATTTGAGAGATTGTAGTAGCGCATTGCGCGTCAGTCCGGTACCAGTTGT
>DTYX01000623.1 GCA_012961655.1 Candidatus Poribacteria bacterium | reverse complement strand
TTCCAATTCCTGAATCTCTTCTTGAAAATCATTATTATCAAAAAGAAATTGCCATAAATCATTTAAGTTACTGGATGACATAGCGAAAAAGACATCCGAGGTACTAGGCTTTCCTAGACCATGAAGAGAGAGCAAGGGGTTCACATCTCTCCATTCGCGAAATATTGAATTGACAAAACCTGAAGTCGTTACACCCTCTGTCCTAGAAGTTCTCTTCTCCCCCTTTGCCAAAGGGGGGTAGGGGGGATTTTCCTTCATTTGAATATATAACTTCTGTAATCCATCTACGGAAAAAACATCCATGCCGAGCCCAATGGCGTCAATTGATTGTAGACCAGACGATTCTAAATCAAACTTTAGCGTCGTTGATTGTAAAGTCCGTTCAAATTTTACTACTTCAGCGTTTTCGTTTGCCTTGAGGATAGGTAAGGCATTATCAATGTTGGCATATCCAAAGATTTGAACATTTGCGAACTTTTTCCGCATATCTTTGAATTTGGCGTCACGGGCTATTGATGCGGTTTTCTTGCGATAGGTATCCACAATTGCTTTGAATCCGCCTTCCTTTAAACCAATCACGAGTAAATCATCGATAAATCCGTATCTGAAAGTGCGTTTCTCCAAAGTGATTGTTCCATAAAAAATCTTTCTGTATCGACCTGCGTTGGGATTTGCACGAACTTTTTCAGCATTCATCGTCATCACAGTGCTCACTTTGGATATGATATCTTCAGCTTCCTTTCTCAAACCACCAGTATCCAGAATCAACGCCATCTTTATGTCATTTTTTCCTGACTGCGGTGGCATAATGACAAACGCAATCTGACGTCCAAAAGTCTCTACGATGCCTATTAGGTTAGTGCCTATTGTGAACCGCATTACTTCCATCGTTTGTTCCATTTCACCTGATTTGAACATCGCCTGCCAGCTTTCAGATGCTGCGGCTGCATCCCAGATTTCATCGAATTCGGAAATTGTAACGTAAACCAAACTATTTGCCGGTACTAACTCTTCAATCTTAGCCGCATCTGCAAGTGCGACCAACCCTATCAAAACAGAGGCGATTATTGGGGTTAATGTGATTTTATACATTATGAATCTCCTAATACGTAAAAGCCAGAAAGCCAGCCTGTCTCGAGAATCGGGGGGAATCAATCTTCACATTTTACTAAGTATAACAAATCTTTTCCAATTCATCCACTGAAAAATTTGAATGCTTTTCCCTTTTTATCAATTCAAAAATATGATAAAATAATTATACCATAAGTTGGAGTTTTGGCAAGTTTCAAATAAGTTTTTCAACTTTCCGAACTTCCGAACGGAGAAGAGAGTGAGAAAAATTGGTATCATGACATGGGAAGAATTTGAAGAGACAGGTCTGATATATCACTATACTCGTGTTGAGAATCTCGCAAGCATTTTCCAGACAGGTCTCATCTCCCGCTATACAGAAGGTGATGACTATCAGACAATCTATGAAGCACACTATCGCCATAGACCCGACCACATCCCAAAATGGGTTGACCCAAGGAGATGCATCTTTGGTTACATGAACCAGAAGCGGGGGCCAACCACCGTCATAGGAATTAGAGCGGAACAGCAGATTGTGGAGCGAACGTGGACAGCTTTATCGATCTTTTCCGATTGGGTTTACGGTCCCAAAGAGGCTGGCTATTTCGACACAGAGGAGTTGTCTGAGTATTACCACAAAGTTGTTGAGCCGGTTTTCTCAGAAGCATACTGGAAACTGAGTATGTCCTTCTGGAAGAACTTACGGATTCGCCATGACCGTCTGTTGTATAATCAGAAGTATTTTGAACTTCTCATCTGCCTCGAAAAAATCGAGCCGGACCTACTATCTCTGCAATCTCTTGGTGTGGAGGGGCCGGACGGAAAAATCCCTATTCTGAGAGCCGAATGTCCCGCTTTGTTTGAAGCAGCGGAAGAAAAATTCAGACGCGGGGATGATGCGGCTGATGAACTCCGTGCCATTCGAGAGTATGCGATAAAGGACACCGAGTCAACAACCCCTCCTGATTGTTCCAATCAGAAGGGGCTTGTAGGGGTTACTCTACGAGCCTTGTGTTGACAGCCTAACAGCGCCATTTAATTGTTGGGAAGGAGTGTTAACAAAGTTAACCGAAGCTGTTGGGAAACTTCGT
>DTYX01000622.1 GCA_012961655.1 Candidatus Poribacteria bacterium | reverse complement strand
CGAGTCGGATTATCAAAGACGATAGATAAATCAGATTCTCCAAGAGATTGATAGGAAGCGTCCAGAATTTTTGCGGCATTAACCGCTTCTTTATATCTTTTGCTCGATATCCGCTGACTTCTGAGTTCCATAGAACCCATGTCGCCAGTCGCTACCGTGGCGATATGGATGGTATATCCTTTCTGATAAAGCAGCGTGAGCGTTCCTGCTATTAGAAATTCCACATCATCAGGATGCGCGCCTACCGCTAAAATTCTCTTATTTGTGGTTTCATGCTGCTCCATTGTCTTCCTCCCCGACGGAAAAGAAACTGAGTTTTGGCAAAAACTCGATTTCTAATTGGATGTGCGCTTATTCGACTGTGAATATGTGTGTTCGTTCAAAATTATCGTTTAGGAAAATCTCCACCGACCAATCTCCCTTGGTGAATCCCCCTGACGGTTTATCTATAAAAAACCAGGTTATCTGTTCTCCAGTAGTAGACGTGAAGGACTGAGTTTCCTCCCAATAAGGCGGGTCATCAACTTCTTCATCGGGTGAGAACCATCTTACTTCGACTTTGTTTCTCCCCTCGACATTTATCCAATAAATCCATAAATAGATCTGGTCGTCATCGCTAAAGAAAACGTTTGTAATGCCGTTGGGTCTATCTTCATGCACATCTATCGCCATTACGGAATCGACAATAGCCGGCTCGTCGCGCATCGGGGTAACGACAGCGCCACCGCCAGATCTAGCTTCACATCCACTTAAAAAAGGAATAGGCAATAATACCGCCAGCACTATCAAGATATTTTTCCAAGGTTGATAATTCATCGTTATACCTCCAGAAGAAAGAAAAGTTCCTTCCATACAAAGCAGCACACTGTATGAGCCAGTACATTGTGAAATTCGTTTTGATGGGATGGCCAGTACCCACTTCATGTAAACCGTGTTTGCGAAGTTGAGCCAGCCATCGTCTGTCACAGCCGGCATCCCACGACGATGGCAACTGGCAAAACCAGCTGGAATTAAGAAGTAACCGCTTTTAGCTTTCCGCGCCCCAGCAGCGCCTGTAATCTTCAACACAATCTCGTTTTCGCCGGGCTGGAGTATCCCTGCTGGTACGCGTGAGATTATGGAAACCTACGGCAGGGAATATGCCGTCCGCATCGCTGGCGGTAGTCTGGCTATTCCCAACAATTCGCAGGCGTGGCTGGAAGCTGTCGCATTGAGACCGGATTTGGTAGCGCGCTATCTGGACGTACAAGCGGAACGCGCGGCGCGAAGTATGGAAGGCCTGGCGGCAACTGGGGCAAAATTGATATTTGAAGGAAGTCTATTCACTTGAGCAGAACCTCGATTGCCATCTCCGTCACAAGGATGGCTTCTTGGATGAAATACTGTCCATATACTTGCGCTTCCTCTGTTTTTCCCATTCGATATGGCTTTGCCGAATGGCGTCTCTATCCTTTATCATATATTGAACTCCTGCATCATCAAGCACCTTTAGGTGGGCTTTTTGCACGATTAAAATATCACCAGGATAGAACGCGGTGATGGGCCCCGCTTCCCTCAATTTCCAGAAGACTTTTAATTCCTCTTCAGGTGTAATCTGAATGATTGGCATGTTATATCCCTCCGTCAAAAATATAAATTATCACATTCCTTGCGCTGTGTATAGTGTTTCCGTCGCGCCAATGAAAGTTGTTACTGGAATATATTTTATCATAATTATGCTTTGTTCACAAGAAGGAAAAATAACTACTTGAATCGCACGCTCGTATCCCCGAGGATACTGTATAACTCAGGCATTCTGTCCTTAAGCATATTCGTTTTCACCTCATCTAAGTCGATGTCATGAATCAACACCCCAGGCACATTCGACTGTAATTTCGCCGCTACCTCCCCTTTTGGATTGGTAATTAGCGCAACGTTTGGATGCGTAAAACAGACAAACATCTCATTTTCGTAGGAGCGGGTGCGCATCCACCACTCATTATCCAAATGCCACATACCGTAAGTGGGCATCAGGACAATCTCTGCCCCTTTCACGCGCAAGGCTCTGATTGTCTCAGGCCAGCGTCGGTCGGCGCAAATAACCATTCCGACTACACCAAAGTCCAGCTCGAATACTGGCAAATCCATTCCCGTAGTGAAACGCAGATCATGATTCTGTAGATGAGTTTTGTAGTATTTCCCTTCTATAGCGCCGTTCCGACCGACCAAAAGAGCGCAGTTGTAGAAGCGTTCTTCCACCCTTTCGGTGAAACCAAACACAACGTAGGATTTGACATCTGATGCCAACCTCTTGAGCCAGTCAATGTAGATACTATCATCAATGACCTGAGCTACTTCAGCAAACCGCGTTTCTGTCCAGTCTTTCTCTGTAACCGCATATCCATCCAAAAAACATTCTGGCGAAATAAACACATCGACCCCATCGTCCTTGTAACGACAGAGCAACTCCTCAAAGATTGCCCAGTTTTTCTCTAAATTCCATTTATCGGGCATTGCTTTGACCATGCCGATACGAATTTGTCTCATCTATTCATCTCCTATTCAGATTCCAACCTACCAGATGTAGACCACACCCAAGCCCTGTATAGAAATTATACAGGGCAAGCGCAAGTAATCCGCCGAATATAAATGTCCCCACTAACATCTGAGTTAAAACATGCTTTCCGATTTACCAATTCTTGATACATGCCTGGATAAAGTTTTTGTAGATTTGCTGAAGTTCCCAAATTATCCTGTTGTCCCCCAAATCCCACCACTGTCTGGGGGTAAAGTATGCTGAGACATTGGCTTCCGGACCGGATTTACCAAACCATTGGATGAGGTGTAAGTTATCAGATTGCGCCAGCCATGAAGCGATATCTAACAAATCTGGATTTTCGGATAATTTGGCAATGTTATAAGCTGCGTGCATAAGCTGAAAAATAGCGCTCTGCGCTGAATTGCCTAAAAAGAAATCCATCCCTCCGCTACCCGCCCACGTACTCGGTTCTGCTGGCAACGTAAGTTCCCGTCTGTTTTCCGAATATTTTTTTATCACCTCGCTCGTCAAAAGAAATCCAACACCGCGTCTATCTAATTCGTATGGCAGTCTCATCATAAACTCAAATATCCCACTATCTACGTAATGATGTTCACCAAAAGTTTCAAAATCCCAACCGATTAGGACAAAATCGCCCTCGGCATCTCTTAACCATTGAGCATAATCATCCGCGTATAGCGGATATCCATCCCAGGTTCTGTCGGAGAATCTGTAGCCGACATCATCGCTGAGTGGTCTATGCCTCGCAAGAAGCACCATATCTCTGTTTTGGTGATACAGATATGTAGGCTGTCTTAAATTAGAACCGAGTTGCCAACCTTGTCCTTCCATAAGCGCGCCGGCAAATCCTATTGAATTTAGAGCGTAATAGACATCATTACTCATGAACATCTCAGTAGTGTCGGTAACTGATATCTCTTTGCCGAAGAGATTTTGTAAATAATCTCTTCCCCATTTCATTCTTTCAATGAACATATCTATATCGAGGTAGAATATGAAGCTATGATACGGCTCGACGCAGACGAGTTCTACATTCTCACGGCGCACCAAGGTTTTAAACCGATTGAGTAACTCCACATCCCACTCCTCAGCTTGTTTCAGAAAAGAGACAGAAAATCCTAAGGAGAGTTTGAATCCCGATTCCACAAGCCCGTTGAATAAATCAGACGCTGGGTAGTAACACGTTCTAGATACTTTATCGAAGTAATATCTATTGACCGCGGAATCAAAAATTATCCCTTCCATTTCCTGCGGAGACGCATCCTTGGGAATAGGTTGCGCCGGCAATTTCGGACGTTTCGGTTGATGAATTACAGTGTAAATAACTACATCATTTGCCATTTTTTATTATCTCTACTTTCAGGTTTGTAGTAAGGCCTGTACCGAGAATCGGTGCGATTTATCGCCGTCATTTG
>DTYX01000621.1 GCA_012961655.1 Candidatus Poribacteria bacterium | reverse complement strand
TGTTGTGGAGGCATGCCTCCGTGCTGCCATAATACCGTTAAATTCTAAAGTCAGTGTCATTCAATTAAAGGGGATAATTATGGATAAATATTCTGTCGTGGGTAAACGAGTGAGCCGACCTGACGCGGTCGCGAGGGTGAGCGGCGAGGCTGTATACGCCGAAGATGTATATCTGCCGGGGATGCTTTACGGGGCGATTTTGCGCAGTCCGCATCCGCACGCCCGCATTCTACGTATTGATACCACAAAAGCGGAAAAATTGCCCGGAGTCAAGGCGGTTATTACCGCGCGCAATGGCATCCATCCATCCGCAGGCTCGGTATTTGCGAATGATGAAGTACTCTACGCGGGACACAAAATCACCGCTGTCGCCGCTGTTGATAAACATATAGCGCAACAGGCGGTGAGTTTAATCGAGGTGGAATATGAAATCCTACCTGCGGTATTTGACGTAATGGAAGCGATGAAAGCGGACGCGCCGGTTATCCATGAATCCAGACACCCTGATATAAACAATATCTGCAGCTATAGTCTGAAGGAGCGCGGGGATATCGAACAAGGTTTCAGTCAAGCGGATGTCGTAGTCGAAAATCGCTTTGATGTCGCCATAGCCCATCAATCCTATCTTGAGCCGCACGCCTGCGTCGCCGATGCGGATTCATCGGGCAAATTGACCGTCTGGACGACTACGCAGGGGCAGTTCGGGGTGCGCTCTGGACTGGCGAATATCTTGCGAATGCCGGTGAGCGACATTCGAGTTATCGGTACGCAAGTCGGCGGCGGTTTTGGCGGGAAAAACGCCTTGCTATTGGAACCCAGCGCGGCTATGCTCGCAATGGCGACAGGCCGCCCGGTCAAATTGGTGATGAGTCGGCAAGAGGAATTAGTGGATGCCCGCCCTGGACCTGGATGCGTTATCGACATCCGCACCGGAGCGAAAAAAGATGGTACGTTGGTCGCCTTGCAAGCGGAAGTATTTTTCGACACCGGAGCGTTTCCCGGCGCGACCATAGGATTTTTCGACCGCACTAGAGGGCTGTACCGCATTCCAAATTTTCAGATAGAGCTCTATTCTGTTTACACGAACAAAATGGCTCCGGGAGCTTATCGCGCTCCGGGCGCTCCCGAAATCACGTTCGCCTTTGAAAGCCAGATGGACATAATGGCGAACGAATTGGACATGGACCCGATTGATTTCCGCTCGCTCAACGCCGTCGATGAAGGCTATTTAACGATAGACGGCAAACCTTATCCGCCCATCGCGTTGAAACAATCCTTGCAGCAAGCTAAAGCTTACGTATCTTCTTTGGGGGAAAAATCGGGCATTGGGATTGCGTGCGGTAAATGGATGAACGGCGTCGGCACATCAAGTGTTACCATGATTTTGAATGAGGACGGCAGCCTGAATCTGATTAGCGGAGCTATCGACCTTACCGGTCTCAACACTTCGATGGCTCAGATGGCTGCCGAAGAATTGGGTCTACCATTGGAATCGGTGAAGGTCATTACGCCTGATACGGACGCCGCTCCGCCGGCAGCGGTAAGCGGCGGCAGTCGTAGCGCCTACGGCATGGGTTTAGCAATTCTGCAAGCAGCGAAAGATTTGAGACAGCAACTCATCGAATTTGCGGCTGAACTGCTCGATATATCGCTGGAACGATTGGAGGTAGCAGAAGGCTGTGTTCGAGTGAAGAATGAAAAAGAGATGAGGGTTCACATCGCGGAATTAGCCAGGCGTGCGATGTGGTCAAACCGAGGACCTATCACTGCTCGAGGGTCAGCATCCGCCGAAGCCTGGCTTGCTAACGCACACGTATTCATCACTCAAGTAGCTGAAGTCGCAGTGGATACCGAGACAGGAGAACTCGACATCCAGAAAATCAGTTCATTTCAGGACGTCGGTTTTGCTATTAATCCCATGTCAGTTGAAGGGCAAATTCAGGGTGGCATCGCTCAAGGACTCGGCTGGAGCATCATGGAAGGGCTGGTATTTGACAAGGGCATCGTACTCAATGACAGCATACTCGATTATAAAATTCCTACGGCCATGGATGTCCCAGAACTCACGCCCGTAATGCTCGAAGTGCCTTCTGTCGATGGACCGTATGGTCTCAAAGGCACGGGCGAGCCTTCGATGGTAGCTACCCCCGCGGTGCTGGCAAATGCCATTTATAATGCTGTGGGTGTGCGCATCAAAGAGATACCGATTAATCGAGGCAAAATCCTGATGGGGTTGCGTAAGTGATACCGCGCCCATACGCCGGTTATTAGAAGAGTTTTACCGCTCTGAGACGGTGACCGGTGGCAAAATAGACCTCCTGTCCAACAATTGGGCCGGCAATGCTGAAAGAGTCTCGAATAATTTCTTCGATAGTTAGCAAAGTCGAGTCAAGGCGGTAAATACAGGTATTGGTAAACCCGTAGATTTTCCCGTCAGGTCCATTCTGGAGTCCGAGGTCGAGAGGCCTGCCTGACGGCAAGGCGATGCAATTTGTAAACTCACGGGATTCGGGGTCGAATACAAAAAGTTCATCCGGCGCATCCCCTCCATGAACTGTTCCGTATAGTTTGCCGTCCGTTCCAGTCAGTAGCGCGTTAAAGGTGGAAACAGGGCGGTCTAAAGTTCCTTCCCAAACTTTCTCCTCTGTTTCATAATCCCAGAGAAAAAGCATAGCCTGTTTTACCTTGGGCTGTGTGCCGCTCCCGCCGGAGATGCTTGTGCCGGCGGCAATCAGATTTTGGTCTTTGAGATGAGCGAGGGTGTAGCAACTTGCGTCCCCACAGATACGATAGTATGCCTTCTTTTTGCCGGTCGTCGGGTCATAGTAGGAGAGTGGTCCTCCCCAGCGTCCGTAATCTGGGATAGAAGCCGTCCAGACGCGTCCGAGCGGACCTGCAAGTGTACACCTGGGTCTGTATGAGATGTCATCGATGCGTCCAAGGTCGCGCGGATTATCGCCGGGCTGGTTTCCGAAATTGTACGTTTTAGTTGGGTCATATTCGGATATAGTGGCGCCGGGATACGAGGAGATGTAGATTTTTCCGTCTAGGTTTGCCATCGAGTAGGCTTCCCCTGTAGCTGAAGAGCATTTTCCCAGATTGACCAGTTCTCCGTTTTGGGGATTGTAACGGAAGAGGTGTAGCGGCAAGATGCTAGAGCCATAGATACATCCGTCCGGACCAGCATGGACGTAGAATATATCGCTTCCACTTGCTTCGTAATTTAAGGTGAAGGTTCGTGTTTCCCCGTCGGGCTTGCGGGTTTCAAGTTTTCTGTAAAGCAACTGCTGTGCATCAGCAAAGACGAAAGTAGTCCCATCGGGAAGTGATGTGGTTACGTGAGATGGTTCTGGTAGAGTATCCACCGAAACAGCCTCGAAGCCTTCTATTCGGAAGTTGCCCAGACTAGATTCGATATAGAGCCAACCGTCGATTCCCCGGCGCAAGTCAATCGTATCTTCGCCCTTTGTCGTAATCGGGCCGACTTTACGCTTTTCGCCAGTTTTGGGGTCAAATACTACTACGTGCGGCCGGGTCATCCGGATGAGGCAGGCGATGCTCCCATCTTTGTTGACCAGAGGGTAATTGTACATATCAATATCGTCCATGCGACCGTGGCGCGTGAACTGTCCAGTTTCAGGGTCGAAGTTAGTCAAGTCCGCGCTTCCGTAACTGCCTATCCAAATTTGCCCATTGGAATCCTCGTCGATACGGCAGGGAAAGGTAGCTCCGCCGGGGTTGATTGCCCCTAAATATTCGAGAGTATCCTTTTCGGGGTCAAAACAGAGAAGGTGCCCAGCATAAGCCGCTCCTATGTAAAGACGCCCCGTGCGACTCATGAACGTCGCCGTCGGATAGTTCGATTTCGGGACTTCCGAGACAAACTGGCGGGAAAATCCGGTTTCAGGATTGATTTGTAGGACGAAGAGGTTATCGGCTTGTTGCCCCATCGTCGCGTAGATACAAGGCGCCTCCTTTCGGTTTCGACCGGGATGGAGATGCACCCAGTTGACCGACTGGACTGGAATGCCGATTTCATGAATTTGAGTTTCCTGCTTCTGTGCCACAGTTTCCTCCTTTTGGGTTTGACGCGTATATCCGTCAGTAGCTAAGTTAAAGCTAATTACGATTAGAATTGCGTTTATAATGTACTTTCGGCGAACGCTAGGTTTATTGCTTATTGAATGATGGCATTTTCGATTTTTATTCAACATGAACTGCCACATCTCGCTTTATTGATTTCGACTCTCCATCCCAGACTATATATTCCCCTCCGATAAATCGGGATTTATCAACATTTGAATCCACAGTCTGCCCGTCCACCGCTAACGTAATAACATCTCCTCTTTGAATTCTACTGGTTTCACGGATGTGCATAACGCCGTATCGTCCGGCTTTTCTGACAACATATCGCGCAATTTCGCCGCCATCCTCTGAATTAGCGGTGACAACTGTGCCGATAGGCGCAGGTTGACCATTGATGAAAACTTCACCGGAGAGATGCAAATTCTTAATATCTTGACAATTTCTTCTTTCTGTGCTATCGTTATATCGGAAGGTTTCAACAGAATGGCCCCCTTAATAAAACGTAAAGAGTGAAATAAAAAGTGAATTTGAAATTGTGTTTTACTCTTGACTCTTTAACATAATATTTTTCCTGAACAGAAAGGAGTTACAAATGTCTGATTTTGAACTCAAAATTGATGGCGCTGTCAATCACGTATCAATCAAAGTGAAAAATTTGGCGGAATCCGTCAAGTTTTATCATGAAATTATGGGGCTTCCTATTATCCGGCAACTTGGGCCCGCCGATAATCCTAGAGTTGTGTTTCTTCCTTGCGTCGAATTATCTCAACTGCCCGAGGGTCAAAGCTCGGAGGTGCCAGGATGTTTAGCTCATATCGGCATTGCTGTGGATAATATTGAAGAAGCCTGCAAGCGTTTGGAAGAACATGGAGTAGAATTTGAAACGCCACTGAAAGAGATAGTCTTTGAAGAGATTCAACAGCGGTTGCAATTGGCGTTCTTCAGGGACCCAGATGGCATTATGGTAGAATATGTCAAATGGACTCCAATGTAAGCTAATACACTGTGAAATAAATCTTGGTTGGTTACTAAACAAACGT
>DTYX01000620.1 GCA_012961655.1 Candidatus Poribacteria bacterium | reverse complement strand
CCTTCCCTTTCCCCCTTTCCTTCCATCAATTACATGAACAAGCGAACTTAACGTTTTATGCTTCATTGTCAAGGAGAGATGGTATTACTTCATCTCACGGGGTGAACGAAGTGAGCATATTTCGACTTCAATTTGTCGATTTTGGAAAATCGACCTACGTCTTCAAGATAAGGAGTATTCCGATGTATTACCCATCATTAGACGAATTTCGCCAAAAGGCGAAACAGGGAAATTTAATCCCAGTGTATAAAGAGATTCTAGCGGATATGGAAACACCTGTGTCTGCGTTTTATAAAATCAAAAACAGCTCTCACGCTTTTCTGCTGGAGAGCGTTGAGGGTGGTGAAAAAATCGCCCAATATTCGTTTTTGGGCAGTAACCCATCAATCATTTTTCAAAGCAAAGGCAAAAACGTTCAAATAAATTATCTGAACGAGGATAGAACGGATGAGATTACCAGCGAAGCGCCGTTGAGGGAATTGGAAAGACTTTTGTTAAAATACAAGTCCGTTGAGGTCGATGGCTTGCCGCCCTTTCACGGAGGTTTCGTCGGTTTTATCAGTTATGACATGGTGCGATTCTTCGAAGAACTGCCGGACGATACTGAGGACGACTTAAATTTGCCGGACAGTCTGTTTGTTTTGACGGACACTATTTTGGTGTTCGACCATGTGAATCACAAGATAAAAGTGGTCTCCAACGCGCATATCACAGATGGCGCTGATGTCGCTTATTATGAAGCGACGGGAAAAATTGATAATCTGATTGATACATTAAAAAAACCCCTATTTTTACCTCTGGAAAAGAGTAAGCGAATTGGGCCAGTACAAGTTACTTCAAACTTTACACGGGAAGCGTATCACGAAATCGTCCGCCGAGCGAAAGAATACATCGCCGCCGGAGACATTATTCAGGTCGTTCCATCCCAGCGACTCAGCGTGCCGATGTCCATTGACAGTTTTGAATTTTATCGGGCGTTGCGGACGGTCAATCCATCGCCGTATATGTACTATTTGCAGTTTGGCGATTTGCATATTGCAGGTTCATCGCCGGAGATGATGGTACGTGTAGATGGTCGGCGTGTAGAAACGCGCCCAATTGCTGGCACGCGCAGACGTGGCAAAAATGAAGAGGAAGATATCACGCTGGCGGAAGAATTACTGGCTGACCCCAAGGAACTCGCAGAGCATGTGATGTTGGTCGATTTGGGGCGCAATGACTTAGGAAGGGTGTGCGAATACGGCAGCGTGCATGTCGATGAGATGATGTTCATCGAACGATATTCGCATGTGATGCACATCGTCTCTAACGTTGTGGGCAAGCTGCGTAAAGATAAAACAGCTTTCGATGTCATCGAGACATGTTTTCCCGCGGGTACGCTTTCTGGGGCGCCGAAAATCAGGGCAATGGAAATTATCGACGAATTGGAGCCGACGCGCCGCGGAATATATGGCGGAGCAGTCGGCTATTTCAGCTTTTCTGGGAATGCGGATACCGCAATTACAATTCGCACTCTCGTCGTCAAGGATGGAATAGCAAATATCCAGGCTGGCGGAGGAATTGTCGCGGATTCGGTCCCCGAAGATGAATATCAGGAAACCTTGAATAAAGCTGGAGCGCTGTTAAAAGCGCTGGAATTAGCTGAGTCAGGGTTAGAGTAAAAGGGTGAAGGGGCAAGAGGGCAAAGGGGTTAAGGGGTGAATAATAAGAAGAGTGAAATATGTTAGTTTCTTCTATCTTGATGGGATAACACTCTAATAATCTGAGGAGTGACAAAAATGGAAATTCTATCGGAACAAAGCGACCTTTTTATAACAGAAACGGATTTGAACAATCCTCAACGTGTTCTTACAGGTGACCGTCCAACGGGCAATTTGCATCTGGGTCATTATGCCGGTTATTTGAGGATGCGTTTGCAACTGCAGGATGCTGGACATGATTTGTTCATTGCGCCATGGTCGTAGCGAAGAAGGAGCACCAACGACTAGTCGGCACTGATGGGCGGGCGAAAATGTCAAAATCACTTGGGAATGTGATAAGTCTTGTGGATTCGGATGAAACTATTGTTAAGATGGTCAAGAAAATGTTTACCGACCCTGAAAAAAGGGGAATTGACGGTCCAGGGCGTCCGGAAGTCAACCCCGTTTACATCTACTTGGATGCGTTTGATCCAAATCGCGAAGGTTTCGAGACGTTGCGCGAAGCTTACCGGGCGGGAGGTGTTAGCGAGGTGGTAGGCAAGGAACGTCTAACAACTGTTCTTATTGAAATGATGAAGCCGATTCACGAACGTAGGAAGCGTTACGAGGAGCAGCCGGAGGTAGTGGATGGGTTCTTGAAAGAGGGAAATGAAATGGCAAGGGAAAGAGCCAACAGTGTATTGAAGCGTGTGCGCAAGAATATTGGATTGAACTATTTTGACTGATTCAGGAAATGCAGCATGCCCGTTCAAGGCGAGTTTCATGCTGTCTGTACCGCAGCGCCTTCGTGGTCTGATCTGTTGAGTCTATTAACCTAAGGAGTTACGCTATGATTCTTATGATTGACAATTACGATTCTTTTACATATAATTTAGTACAGTATTTGGGCGAACTGGGTGAAGATTTGCAGGTGTTTAGAAACGATAAAATTTCGATTGCCGAAATAGAAGAATTAAACCCACAGAGAATTGTGATTTCGCCGGGGCCATGTACGCCCTTAGAAGCGGGTATCTCCAACGAAGTTATCCTACATTTTGCAGGTAAAATACCAATTTTGGGGGTATGTTTAGGACATCAGTGCATCGGTCATGTCTTCGGCGGTGACATCGTGCGCGCGCCGCGCCTGATGCACGGAAAGACGTCTATGATTCATCATAACGGCGAGACAATTTACAAAGGCTTGGAAAATCCATTCGAAGCGACGCGCTATCACTCTCTCATCATCAAAAATGAAACGATGCCCGATTGCCTAAAACTGAACGCCTGGACTGACCATGAAGAAATTATGGGAGTCCAGCATAAGGAATATCCCATCTGGGGCGTCCAATTTCATCCTGAATCCATTTTGACCAGCGAGGGGAAGAAACTACTGGCGAATTTTTTGGCGATTTAATTTGACTTTCGTAGCCCAAAATTCTATT
>DTYX01000619.1 GCA_012961655.1 Candidatus Poribacteria bacterium | reverse complement strand
AGGGAAAACTTGCAATCACACAGAAAAAATGATACTATATTCTCACCATTGACCGGAAGGTGGCTTTACGATGCGAGATTATGATGATATTAAACAAACATACCGCTTTAAACTTTCAAAAATTATTTACCATCTACCGAACTTTGTGAAGCTATTTTGGCGTCTGTTTCAAGACCCGCGTGTGCCAATTTACCAAAAAGCCATTCCAATATTGTTTGGGGCAATTTCCGTAATCGCGGCGACTATCTATTTCGTAGGATTAAAGATAGATTTACTGCCTGATTTTCTGCCGATTATTGGAGTAATGGACGATATAATGGTATCTGCCGCGATTATTTTCATCCCTGGAGCATGGATTTTTATCAAGGTTTGTCCTAAAGATGTCGTGCTGGAACATGTCGAACGCATTGATAAGGAGAGAAGAGGATAAAAGGAGTTCACTAAATTGGGATTTTTAAACCCGTTTTTACTATTTGGAATATTAGCCGCTGCGGCGCCTCTTTTAATTCATCTTTGGAGCCGCCGGCAAGCCAAAACCATCGATTTCAGCAGTCTGATGCTCTTGCTTGAAGCGCATCGCAGGAGCGTTAGCCGGCTACAGTTGAAGAATCTGTTGATACTGTTGTTACGGATGTTGATAGTTGTTTTTATCGCCTTAGCCTTAGCTAGACCTTTACTGAAAAACGCGTTTTCCTTTGCCGGCGCACGGATGAAGACCAGTTGTGTGATAGTCCTTGATAATTCTTACAGTATGGATTATGTCGGGATTGAGGGAAGGCGATTCGAACTCGCGAAGGAAAAAGCAGTGGAAATTATCAATTCGCTGAAATCGGGTGATAGCGCATCGTTGATACTGATGTCAGACCTTGCAGATGTCGTTTTTCGTCAACTGACAACTGACCTACAGCAAGTCCATGAGGCTATTAAGAATGCCAGCATTTCCCAACGTACAACCCAGGTTTTACCGGCATTGCAGGCTGCAGAATCCCTATTGGCAAATTCAGATAATCCGAACAAAGAGATTTATCTCATCACAGATTTAAGTGGAAACGGCTGGGAAAATTGGCAAAATGTAACGCCGGATTCCGGCGCCAGGGTATTTGTTATCAAGATTGGGGAATCAAAGGCGGATAATGTCGCAATTGAAGAAGTGTACTTTACAAATCAACTAATAGGCGTAAACATTCCGGTGAAACTGGAAGCTAAAATCCATAATTTTTCAGATACTCCATTGAAAGATATTACTCTGAAATTATTCATCGACGGTGAAAAACGCAGAGAAATTAGCGTGTCAGTCCCCGCAAATGATAGGACAGTGCAGCCATTTACACACCGTTTCGATTTACCAGGCGCTCATATCGGTCACTTGGAGATAACCAATGACAGACTTACAATAGATGATACTCGTTATTTTGCCGTCAATGTCTACGGACAGATTAAGGTTTTATGCGCCGGTGAGCGGACACTGTATTTGACTTTGGCGCTGAATCCCACAACATCTGTAAGCCCTGCGTCAGATTATTCTATTATGCCAACAACGGCTTCTTTAAAAGAGTTATCACAAATTCCTTACGATGAATATGATGTTATTATTATAGCTGATGTGAATACCGAAGACGCTGACTTATCCCGAAGAGAATGGGAGCTCATCGGACAAAAATTATACAACTTTGCGCGTAATGGTAAAAGCGTTTTATTCTTTGTCGACGGTAAACCAGATTCTGGATTGTTCGCTGCATTAGCTAATAACAATTTCAACGGCTTTATGCCTGTCAGGTTCGGCAAGGTAAACAGTTTCACAAATCCTCTAAAGTTGGCTCAATATGACCAGCAGCATCCGATATTTGGCATATTCAACCAAGGAAATTTAACCGGTGCAAATGCGCCGAATTTTTATAAAGCTTATAATCTTTTCACCGCCTCCGGCTCAAAAAATATCGCTGTTTTTGATAATGATATCCCCGCTATTGTGGAAAGAGAAGTTGGTTGGGGGAAAGTAATTTTATTCAACACCTCCGCATCCGACGCTAATTGGTCAAACCTGCACCTCAATCCAAATTTTGTGCCGTTGCTACAGCAGATGGTATTTTACGCAACTTCGTCTAATCGTATCGCGGATAAAAATATTTTTGTCGGAGGGATATATTCAGAATCGTTGCGCGGTAAAAGAGGCACAGAAGCTAAAATTCAAAGGCTTAACGCCGACAAAGTCACATTCACAGTGCCTGCATCCGTATCTGACAATAAAGATATTAGGTTCGACAAAACCACAGCGGCCGGCATTTATTTAAGCGAAATCCAAACTCCCGACAAGATTCACCGCGATTTCTTTGCGGTAAACGTTGATACACGAGAGTCCGATTTGAGCGTTCTAAGCGAGGAAGAGGTTCTTCGGAAATTGGGAAATACCGCGAGTTTTATTGAGCAGGCAAACCAGTTTTCTAAAACTATAGATTCATACCGGATGGGCAAAGAGATCTTTGGCGAATTGCTCATTTTGGCGGTGATTTTAATGCTAGTTGAAGTCGTATTGGCCAACCATGAACGTCGTTCGGAGTAAAAAGCGACATGAAAACTTTCCACTTTATAATCCTCATCTTATCATATCTTCTTATGCCAAGTTTGGTTTTCGCAAGGACGGACATTATCCGAAGTATTATCATCGACCAAAACTCAGTATTTTCAAAGGAAAAGATCAAAAGCCTTATGAAATCCAAAGTTGGAGGTAAATATGACTCAGACCAGCTTGAGATAGATTTGGGAAATATTGTTTCATTTTATAAAAGACACGGCTATTCTCACGCTCGGATCCAAAGTTGGGAGTCGAAGTTCTTCTCCGATGGCGTTTACCTGTGGATTACAATTGATGAAGGAAAAATCGGATATATTACCGTCCGCGGGAATCAGCGAACGAAGGAGAGAATTATTCTTCAGGAATTGCTGTTCAAACCGGGGGATATATACAACGAAGAGGACAGATTTGAAAGCGAGCGCATTTTGCGGAAAAAACCGTATTTTGGCAAAGCTGAGATTACAACTAGTTATAACGATATAATGGAGAGAGTCGATGTAACTGTTGAAGTCAGCGACCTGTGGACATTTTTCCCAGCCCTAAGCCTCCCCAGCTTCAGCGGGGGCGATTCAGATATGATAGTAGCAATTTCTGATTACAATATTCTGGGCTTTGGTCAAAGCGGTAGATTGCGCTATAAACAGGAGCGAGAAGATGGCAATGTTCAACATCTGTTCACGGCGGCGTATACGGAGCCGAGGTTATTCACAACACATCTACAGTTTTCCGGAAAATACATCTACAAAAAAGAGGGTAATTCTTGGGAAGTTAGTTTCCTTCGCCCTCTTTATTCACTTAAAGAGAAATGGGCGACGGAAATTAGGGTTGCAGATTCAATTGATATAGAAAAATGGTATGAAAATGGCAAGGTTACCGACGAGTTTGAGCGAACTTCACGATATAGGTTCGGAGGTATTACCAGAGTTTTTGGTGATAGGAAGGAACAGACTCAAATCTCACTCTGGTATAAACACGACAAAAGAAACTTTAAATTGCTGCAAAACTTTGCCCCCTCCAAAGCGCGGTTTGAAAATCGCAAGTATAGTATGCTTGGGGCCACTATCCAACATGGCAAAATCCACTTCATTACAGAGACTTTCCTTGACAAGATGGGACGAATTGAAGATATCGCGCTTGGATATAACTACGGCATTTCGCTCGGCTATTCATCGACATTGTGGGATGCTGACACCAATGAAACCTATCTTGCTTTGGAAATGGCAAATGCGCAAAAACGCGGTCGCCGAACGTTTATAAATGCCTCTTCGCAGCTAAGCAATTATATTACCCATAGTTTCTTTCACGATTTTGTCTTCGAGGGTAAAGTACGTTGTTTAGTAAAAGATTTTTGGCGGCAGACTTTGGCTATGCAACTTTCCTGGTGGTTGGGACACCGTCTAGATGGGCGACGGCAGGTTCTATTGGGCGGACAAAATGGACTTAGAGGATACAAAGCGCGAAAATTTAACGGGACCAGGGAAATTTTATTGAATTTGGAAAGCCGATTTGTATTTCATACAAATTCTTTTGTAGTTTTAGGTGGAGCAGTGTTCACCGATATCGGATATATCTGGGAGGGAAATATACTGGATATTTGGAATTACAAACGGAGTATTGGCGCAGGGCTGAGGGTCGCATTTCCCAGACTAAACGATTCTCCGGTGTATCGACTTGACTTCGGCTATGCCCTGGACAGCGATGAACCTTTCTCCTTCGCGAATGCGTTTTCCGTAGGTATTGGACATGAATTTTAAGATAGAAAGGATGACAAAATGCGAAAGGTAGTTTCAATTTTAATCTTTGCTTTGTTTATCGGTATGAACATCAATATACTTTCCGCCGCT
>DTYX01000618.1 GCA_012961655.1 Candidatus Poribacteria bacterium | reverse complement strand
GGTCCCAACATGGGTCTCGGTCTCGACCCAGTGCATGAAGGCCTTGTCGGGGGCGTACACGAACTGGCGGATCTCGAACCTCCGGGACTCCTTTCCGTGCACGTACTCCCCGTTCACCTTTAGAACGCCCGGATGCAGCTCGGCGGATAGGTCGACGATCCTATACCTTTCGATCACCTTCCTCACCAACAGAGTCTCTCGATCCTCGTTTTTATACGGTTCTTTTCCCCACGTACTTCCTAGGTCAGCGAGTGCCCTCGACCCGCCCCTTCTCTCTTCCCCCAACCGCGCCGCCCCTCCCCAGCCCTCGCAGACCGCGTAGCGGGCCCATCACCCAGAAATCGTTCTGCTTGTTTACTCACAAATGTAAATTGCAAAGTTTTCGCATCGGCTTCCCATACGATACCGTCAATTGAATGCACAAGCGTTTCATATCGCTGTTGCGAGTGTTTCAGTGCTTCTTCAGCTTGCTTGCGTTGCGTAATGTCTTCGCTCATGCCGAGTAAATACAAGGGTTTTCCGCTGTCATCGTGAAAAAAAGAAACCGTTAAATTGCTCCAAACCAAGTTGCCGTCTTTTTTAATGTATCGCTTTTCCATCTGGTAAGATGATATCTTACCATCCAAGGCTTGCTTGAGCAGATTATTATTCTGGGGCATGTCCTCTGGATAGGTCATGTCAGTCACTTTCTGACCTACCAGTTCTTGATTGGTGTATCCCAGCATTTGGCAAAAAGCAGCATTAACTTTGATGTACCGATGTCCTAAATTGACAAGAGCCATACCTATGGGGGCTTGTTCAAAAATTCTACGAAACCGCTCTTCACTCTGTTGCAATTTTTCTTCAGCGCGTTCACTAATATCCCTGAAAACGCCTTGAAGAACCGCTTTTCCCTGAATGTGAATCAGGTGTGCTAATATTTCAACAGGGATTTCGCTTCCATCAGAACGAACAACGGTAGTTTGAACCAAAGTGGTTTGCTTTTTATCGCGAGCTTGTTGATAATGTTTAGCAAAATTTTCTGTTGCCAATTGTTTTGTTCTTGGGGGATGTAATTGTGAGTAGTGAAGGCCGATCATTTCTTCACGGGATTTGAGTAGAAGTTGCGATGCTGCTGGATTGGCATCAATGATCTCACCCGTTTCTGGCTCTGCTAAAAATATGGCATCTGGGGCACCTTCAAATAAGGCGCGAAAGCGTTCTTCACTTTCTTGTAATGCTTTCTCTGCTCGTTTACGCTCGCTAATGTCGGTGGCAATGCCACAAACCGCATAAATTTCACCTTTCGCATTAGATAAAGGAAACTTAATTGAAATATAGGTATGTAATCCGTCATCATGTGGCGCGACTTCCTCATATTCTAGCACTGATTGACTTGTTATGATTTTTTGATCATTAAGCGTAAAAGCATCAGCAATTTCTTTTGGAAAGACATCGTAATCGGTTTGACCCCTGATTTGTTCATTGGAAATGTGAAACAGTTCTTCACAATATTTATTGATGAAAAGATAGCAGCCAGCGACATCTTTCAGAAAAATGAGGGCTGTGCTGTTATTGAGGATGGCATGAAGTTGTTCCTGACTATCCCGTAATGCTTCCTCAGTCTGCTTGCGAACTGTGATGTCTTCACCAACCTTGATGAAATGGGTAATGTTATCTTCTTTATCTTTGATGGCTGAAACAGAGGCAAATTCCCAATAAAGGCTCCCGTTCTTTTTTTGGTTATGAAACTCAGAACGCCATTCTCCGCTAGATGTGATGGTACGCCATAACGCTTGATAAAATTCAGGTGGGTGCTGGCCCGATTTCATAATGCGTGGATTTTGTCCAACCGCTTCTTCGGCCGTATAACCGGTAATCTGGGTAAACTTGGGATTCACGTATTCAATATTACCCTGAGTATTGGTAATCATAACGAGGCTTGGACTTTGTTCAACGGCAGTAGAGAGTTTGCGAATTTTGTCCTCGGCCTGTTTGCGCTCGGTAATATCTTGAACCGTTCCGATCATCCGAATGGGTTGGTTTTTCTCATCAAAAGTGACTTTACCCTGTTCTTGAACAATGCGTTGAAGGCCATTAGGCAGAACAATTCTGTGTTCAAGACTGTAGGGTATTTTTTCATATAAAGCGTTATTCACCGATTTTATAACACATTCTCTATCGTCAGGATGAACAAAATTTAAAAAGGCTTCATACGTTGCGCCAAAT
>DTYX01000617.1 GCA_012961655.1 Candidatus Poribacteria bacterium | reverse complement strand
CAGCGACCTCTGCGTCTTTGCGGTGAATATCCGAGATGGCGGGAAACCCTCATCGCGACTGGATTTAGCAATAGGATTTCAAGTGGTATTGAATATGAGCTAAGTGAAAAACTCGTGTGATTACTCATTTTTTGACTTTGACCACCAAAAGAGTGGCATCATCCTCAAAATCTCCTGCGGAGAATTCTTTCACCTGATTGTTAATGGCTTCGATGATTTGTTGCGCTTCAAGAGATGCGTTTTGGGCGAATAATTTATGTAATCTCTCTTCGCCAAATAGCTCCTCCGCATCATTCATCGCTTCTGTAATTCCATCAGTGTAGAACATCAAGGCGTCCCCGCTTTCAAGGTTTACACGCGCCGTTTCGTAAGGGGCGTCCGGTAAAATCCCAGCCGCCGGCCCACCGACATCCAGAGTGCGTAGTTGTTGTGATTGACTATGATATAGGGTGGTTGGATTATGTCCGGCGTTGCAGTATTCAAATGTTTTGTTCTGAATATCCAGCGTGCCGACAAACATCGTGATGAACTTATCGGAAGCGGTATCTTCGTAGATAGTATTATTCACCTGGGAGATTACCGCTTCCAGAGGTAATCCGTGTTTAATGTTAGCTCGTAAAATCGACCGCGCTTCCGACATTAATATTGCCCCTCCAATGGACTTTCCCGAAACATCAGCGATGGCAAGCCATAATTTTTGACCATCGAGCGGAACAAAGTCATAATAATCCCCTGATACTCCTCTGGCGGGAATAGTATACGCCGCAATATCCAACTCAGGAAACTTGGGAATCTCAGGCATCAAACGCCGCTGGACTTCGGCGCCGACCATTAAATCGAACGAAAATTCATCCTCAATACTCGGGGTTTCGTCCCGATGCAATCGGGGTTCAACCGGTGAGGATTTTACTTCTATTTCTTGAGATTCTGATTTCTGTTTGCTTAACTGACTGCCGACATCCCGATAAATTTCATAGACTTCCTCAATACGGGATAAACGCCTTTTCGCCGCTTCATGATTCGGTTTGAGTTCCAACGCCTTTTGAAGATGCTCGATGGCTTTTTCCCACTGTTCGGTAATTTGGTAGACCTTTCCCAAATCCGCATGAGCGGAAACGTTATCCGGTTCTATTGCGAGTCCTTTCTGAAAATTTTCAATCGATTGTTCATAATCCCCTTGATGAAATTTGATTACGGCTATATTGAAGTATGGACGCGCGGATTTATCGCCTAATCGTATGGCTTCAAGAAATTCTTTGGCGGCGCTATCCCAACGTTTTTCACGTCGCAACGCCAATCCCCGATTAAAATGTTCCAGAAAATTCTCCGAAGAGATGACCGCATACTGTTCCGCCATTTCAAATCGGAAACTTATTTTGCCGGCTCTATCAAGGGAGATGATATCGTTATTCTTTATCTCCGCTACTTCTATCCGCTTCCCGTTGAGGTAGGTCCCATTTTTGCTGGATAGGTCTTTTAAAATGAACTTCCCCGCATCGGCGATAATTTCAGCGTGATTTCGAGATATTGTCAAATCCGAGACAACGATATCGTTCTCTTCACGTCTGCCGATGGATGTTTTCGGTTTGGTCAGATGGTGGGTCTCTTTCGCTGTTATCAATGAAGCCAGAATATTCGTCGAAGGGATGCTCGCTGTTCCATCAGAATCTGTACCTTCGATGTTTTTGTCAGCGTTATAAACATCGCCTATGGAGGAAAGGTAAGTAGAAGGTTCTTCCTCTGCCGGATTATCTTCGTGTGGACGATTGCTCGTCTGAGGTGCGAAATGCTCGTCATTATGCTCCTGATAAAGTGTTGATTTTAATTCGCCAGGACTTAATTGAGAATCTTCATGACTAAATTCACAATGTATTTCCATCCATGCTTCGGAAGCGTTATTACTGGGCGAAGATACCTCATGATTTGCGAGCGCAAAGCCCACTTCAAGAGAACGTCGCGTCGTATATCCATTAGCCAGGATATATTTCGTCAGTTCAGAAGCCAACCGTTGGGATAATTGTTGCTTGCGTTTGTTGTATCGTTGGAGGCTGCCGGCGTCCAAATATAAAATATATCTATCCGGCGCACATTCATTTAACGGTAAAATGCAAGATTTCATCTTTTGAATGAATTCATTCAGAAATTTCTGCGAATTTGTCGATAATTTATCACTTCCTAAATTCGCCAATTCATCCAATACATTTATCAATTCAGTGCGTTTAACGCGGATTATCAACTTATTCTGTTTCATGCTATCTCCTTTCACCTCTATCATCCATCGTAGGTCGAAATTCCGTAAGACGAAGTCGTCGGTGAGCGTAGCGAAGCGGTTCACGAAGTAACCGCGCGAAGCCATAT
>DTYX01000616.1 GCA_012961655.1 Candidatus Poribacteria bacterium | reverse complement strand
TCAGATTTGTTGATTCTAAAATTTTAACGCCTGCTGGATATTACATTAACAAATCCAAGGCTGCATACTGGGATGGAACCAATGATATTGGAGAAGAAGTAAGCAGCGGGCTGTATTTCTATCAGTTACAAACGGAGGATTATTGTACTACACGTGGGATGATTATAATCCGGTAGAATGTGTTCATAGTGAGGCAATTCATTGCCGTTATGCGAAATGCGCAATGAATTGCTCTACTACAAACGGAGGTAAAGATGGAAAACCGCAATACAACAATTTCAGATTTTCTATTCACCCAAGACTTATCGGAATTAGACCCGGATACAGACCGGATAATTGCCTTTGAAGAAGAGAGGCAGGCGAACAAAATTATTTTGATTCCGTCGGAGAGCATCTGCCCAAAGGCGGTGCGGCAGGCGTTAAGTTGCGTATTCACCAATCTGTATGCTGAGGGTTATCCGTCTCTGCGGATGACGAAGCGCGAAAGGGAATATCTGCTGGACTTCAAGCACCAGTTTGCTTATCATTGGCGATATTCCGACCGGCGATATTATAAGGGATGCGAATTTGTGGATTTCATCGAGGCATTGGCGCAGCGGCGCGCGGCGGAGTTGTTCGCTACGGAACAAGTTCCGTCCGAGCAAATTTTCGTCAATGTTCAGCCACTCTCAGGCGCGGCGGCGAATAACGCCGTCTACGACGCTTTTTTAGAATCCGGCGATACGGTTATGGGTATGTCTCTAATTCAGGGCGGGCATCTCACACACGGCAGCGAGGCGAACCGTTCGGGCAAATACTATAACATAGTGTCTTATTTGACTGACAGGGCAGGTAGGCTGGATTACAATGCAATCAAACAATTGGCGATGGAACATCTGCCGAAGATGATTATCGCTGGCTACAGCGCATATCCTTGGAGCGTCGATTGGCATAAATTTCGAGAGGTCGCGGATTCGGTCGGAGCAATATTGATGGCTGACATCGCCCATCCCGCGGGGTTGGTCGTAGCGGGAAGATATCCGAACCCGCTGGGCATCGCCGACGTTGTGACATTGACAACCCACAAAACCCTATGCGGTCCGCGCGGGGCGATTATCATTACGACCGATGAAGAGAATGCCAAGAAAGTCGATAAGGCGGTTTTCCCCGGCGAACAGGGAGGCCCGCATATCAACAACATCGCCGCGAAAGCCGTCGCCTTCAAAATTGCGCAGACGGAGAAATTCAGACGGCTTCAGGAGAAAATTGTGGGAAACGCCAAACTGCTGGCAGCGTCTTTGGAAAAACGCGGGTTAAAATTGGCTTACGGCGGTACGGACAGCCATATGCTTCTAATTGACCTGAAGGGCGTTAAATCTGCAACAGGACGTCCGTTGAAAGGTGAGATAGCTTCGAGAATCTTAGATATCTGCGGGATTACCTGCAACAAAAACGCCATCGCCGGCGATGAGGATGTCCTCGACCCAAGTGGGATTCGATTGGGAACACCATGGATTACACAACGCGGGTTCGGCGAAAAAGAGATTGATAAACTATCGGAATTGATTCACAAGGTTTTGACCAACATCCAGCCCTTTTCTTATATGCGGATGACTTCAGAAGTAGGCAGGGGCAAAATTGACCTCAGAATCATGGAGGAGGTGAAGAGCGAAGTCGCCCGACTCGTCCGCTCAGTCAGTCGTGAGAATCATGAGCGGAGGCGCATTCCGTCCTTATATCTGCCGCCAGCCCAAGCGTCTCCATTGCTTGCATCGCATCAGAAACTCAAGGCGCATCTGAAAGAGCGACACGGGTTGTTGATGCCGGCATACTACGGCAGCTTTGAGAATATTGAGACAGAACTGCAAACGGCGAAAACCTCCGCCGCGCTTATCGACCTCTCCGATTCTGGACTATTGGAAATCATCGGCGAGCGAGCGTCGGAGTTTCTGCAAGATGTAACGACCAACAACGTGATGAATCTAAAATCCCCCCAACCCCCCTTTCCAAAGGGGGGTAAAATAGGCGAATGTCAACGGTCATTTCTGTTGGATGAAAACGGCAAGCTCATCGACGATGTGTTCGTCGCCAGACTTCCAATTCAGGGGGTGGCGTTAAGCCATCCTCTGGATGAACGCGGGCGAGAACACTACCTGATAGTAACGAACCCCGCGAATACTGAAAAGGTCAGAAGGTGGCTGCGCGCCCTTTCCGACGGATATGTGATTTTTGACAAAGATGACCTATTTGCAAAAATCAACGGGCCAGTCGTCGTCGATGACTTTACCGGTGAGTTTACCGCGCGCATAGCGCTACATGGTCCAAAATCAGCAGAGATACTGAAAGCCATCGGAATAAATCCAGACGAGCTTTTGGAACATTCACTCACTCCCCCTATATTATCAGAACATTCATTTACTCCCCCTTTGTTAAAGGGGGCCGGGGGGATTTCCGATGCGCATATTCTTCGGACGGGATATACGGATGACGACATGCGATTTGAGATTTACATCTCCGCGCAATACGCCAACGACATCTGGGAATCCCTGCTCAAAGCGGGGGCGAAACCCGCCGGTTTTTTAGCGGAGGAGAGACTCAGAACGGAGGCGAATCTACCGCTGTACCGCGACGATGAATCTTCCGTCGATGCGGTCTCGCTTTATAAGAACGGATTTGAATCACGATTCAATCTTTCCAAACCTTATTTCATCGGACAAAAGCTCATCCTCGCTGAAGCGGGGCATTCCCGCACAACTGAGCGTCCGAGTTCAGCCGACAAGAAGGAGGAATTTCACTTCGCGGACGACAAAGAGGCGCCGCTGAAGCGCAGTTGCCTCTACGATGAACATCTCAAATTGACATCGAAGAGTAATATGGTGGCTTTCGCCGGCTGGTCGATGCCGGTATCCTACGGACGCATCAGCGAAGAACACAAAGCCGTGAGAGAAGCCGCAGGATTATTTGATGTGTCCCACATGGGGGTGCTCGAAATCAGCGGCGAAGGGGCGACTCGATTTCTCAACCTGATTACCACAAACTATGTCTCTCGACTACGCATCGGACAATGCCACTATTCCTACATCCTCGCGCCCGACGGCGTTCCGATGGATGACGTCATGGTCTACCGCAGAGAGCCGGAACGCTATATGATGGTGGTCAACGCCGTAAACAATGAGAAAATAAAAGCATGGCTGCACGCCGTCAACGCTAAAAAAGTTATCATTGACACGGAACATCCGTTAAGGGAAGTTGACGCGACGCCGGTCATTCGGGATTTGAAAGATAAAAGTGTTGGGATAGACCAGAAAATCGATATCGCTCTGCAAGGACCAAATTCCCTGACGATATTGCAAAAACTCATTGATAGCGCAGACTACGATAAATTGTCAAAGTTGAAGAGGTTTGAATTCATCGAAACCGAGTTATGTGGCGCAGGCATCACTGCCTGCGATGGCAGACGCGACATCAAACTCATCATCTCAAGAACGGGTTACACAGGAGAGGACACCGGCTTCGAGCTCTATCTGCACCCCGACGAAGCTCCCCAATTGTGGAATCTGTTGTTAGAAGAGGGACAAGAATTCGGTATCAAACCCGCCGGACTTGGCGCCCGAGATTCTACCAGAACCGAAGCGGGACTGCCGTTATACGGACATGAACTGGCAGGGGAACACAATATCACCCCAATCGAGGCGGGTTATGGCGCCTTCGTCAAACTGCATAAGCCATTTTTCATCGGCAGGAAAGCCTGCCTTCAAAAAGAAGCCAACAGAGATTTTTGTATCATTCGATTTCAGATGAACTCAAGAGGCATCCGTATGGTCAGACCTGATGCGCCAGTCGTCAACAAACGCGGTGAGTGTATCGGGGTAGTAACCAGTTGCGCATTGGGAAGTTCAGGTTTCCAGACGGGTATGGCTTATGTCAGCAACAAGCATGCGGCAGCCGGCACACAGATAGGAATATTCACCCTCCCACGCGGCAAAGCTAAAACAGAAAAACCGAAAGACCAATTGGCAATGGGAGACAAAGTCCTGCTCCATGATGAAGCGACAATTTTGACTCGTTTTATGATGCCAGAGATGCATATAGCTCAGGGTGTAAAGGCTGATGAGGATTTTGATTGAGATTGCTTTTCCGTAGTTGGGTAACTGTAGGGGGAACATATAAAGTGTTCTGAAGGAGTAACCCCTTTACTATTTGCCTCCGCTGATTCTACTGTTAGCTTTTTCTGTTGACATAAAAAAATTTTCAATGCCTGTCACCTTTTTATCCTTTGCTGTGTCATAATATATAAAGATCTTTTTTGATAGGAGCAAATCGTGCGAATAAATCAGAAACCGAGTTTTTCCGAGAAACTCGGTTTCTTGTAACGGGAGCAAAACTGTGCGAACTGAAGATGGATATATCATCCATAAATGCCTCAACGGGGAGAAAGAAGCCTTCGGCTTTCTTGTGGATAAATACAAAGAGAGCATCTACGCGTTTGCGTACTCCAAACTCCGCAACCTCCACGACGCCGAGGACATCACCCAGGAGGTGTTTATCAAAGCGTTTCGGAAATTACACACCTTGAAACGTTGGGACAGTTTCCTCGCATGGCTATATTCGATTACTTCTAATTG
>DTYX01000615.1 GCA_012961655.1 Candidatus Poribacteria bacterium | reverse complement strand
CGGAGACACAGAGAACACAGAGGTAGAGTGTATTTTTATCTCCGTGAACTCCGTGTCTCTTTACGGTGGTAAAAAGTGGGGGTGAAATCAACATCAATAGAGGCGAAAGCCAGTGATAATAAGCCCTCAGACTTTCCGAAAAATCTCTACAATCAATAGGAGGTGAGTAACGTGAAACCTGACATTCACCCAGAATTGACCGAAGCGACTGTTACCTGTGTTTGTGGGAATGTCTTTCAAACAATATCTAGTAAGCCACAAATGCGGGTTGAGGTTTGCTCAAAGTGTCATCCATTTTTCACAGGTCAGCGTAAATACGTAGACACTGAAGGACGTGTCGAAAAATTCCGGCAGAAGTATGGGTTGAATAGTTAAACGCTTGGTGTGAGTTAGATTATACTTTACGGAAGCTCAAACCAGATTATAGCGTGAAAAGGATGGAAGGGAAGGATTACTTTCTTCTATTCTTTCCTTCCATTCCATCCCTTCCACTTGTTGTGAAAGGAAAAATTTTAACGTATGGAGAAGAAAAATGTCGGCGGACAAGCGGTGATTGAAGGCGTTATGATGCGAGGGCCCAAATCGCTTGCTATAGCGGTGCGCAAATCGAATGACGAAATCGTCGTTAAAAGGGAGCAATTACATCCATTGGGGGAAAGGTATCTCATCCTCAAGTGGCCAATATTGCGCGGAGTTGTGGTTTTGTTAGAATCTCTCATTTGGGGATTTAAGGCTTTGACCTTTTCCGCAAATGAAGCGGTAGAAACGGCCGAAGAACCATCTAGTAAAGATGTGGTGAATTCAGAGAAGAAAAAAGAGGAAATTGGTGGTTTTACTCTTGCTCTGACTTTGATATTCAGCATTGGGATGGGAATTGGACTCTTTGTGGTATTGCCGGCATGGATAGCGGGTTTTTTTACCGAAAAAGGTTTTGCCTTTAATCTCATCGATGGGGTAATCCGGCTCCTCTTCTTTCTAGCATATATTTTTGTCATCTCTCGTATTGGGCAGATTAAACGCGTCTTCCAATACCACGGCGCTGAACATAAATCAATTTATGCCTACGAATCTGGTGAAGAGTTGACGGTGGAAAACGCAGATAAACATAGCACTTTGCATCCCCGCTGCGGCACTGCTTTTCTGCTCATGGTGATGTTCGTCAGTATTTTGGTTTTCTCCATCTTTGGCAAACCGCCATCGCTTCTTATACGTTTTGGCACAAGAATAATCTTCATCCCTTTAATAGCGGGCATATCTTACGAATTGACCCGACTTGCTTCCAGAAAGCGGGACATCTGGCTGATGCGAATTTTAATAGCGCCTGGATTATTAATGCAAAAACTCACGACAAAGAAACCGACAGCAGGGCAACTACAAGTCGCCATCATAGCTCTCAAAGAGGTACTATCAATGGAGGAAAAATAGTGCACTATCTGGAAATTTTTCTGATATTCTTCAAGATGGGCGCCCTCATTTTTGGCGCGGGACATGCGTTAGCGTCAGCTATACAGGAAGAATCGGTCGATCGAGGTTGGTTGACCGAGAAAGAATATCAAGATGGCTGGTCCGCTGGAAGTGGATTGCCTGGCCCTATATCGATTAAAATGGTCGTATATGTCGGCTACAAAGCGGGATACCAAAAAGGGAAACGAACTGGCGGTGTCATTGGCGCCCTGCTAAGCACTGTGGGATATATTTTGCCATGTTCGTCCTTAATGTTGATTACCAGTTTATTATTTTCACGATTCAAAGACTCGCAAATTGTCCAAAATGTCCTCAAGGGAATTAAGCCGGCTGTTCTGGCAATAATCATCGTCGCGGCCTATAGATTCTTCAGAACGGGTTCTATATCAGATATTCGTACCTCCGTTATAACAATTGCGTCTCTTGGCTTGATTATATTCCTGGATATTTCACCCGTCTTCATAATCATCGGCGCGGCAATTATTGGATTGAGCTATTTCCTTTTCTAATTCTTGTAATGTAAACATATCTCTGAAAATGTGCTTCACCCACGTAATGCGTAATACGTGATACGTAATATTACACCAGAAAATCCAAGCCTTTGGTCAAATTATCAAAAACTTGTTTACATTATACCCCAAATAAATCAAATTGATGAGGTGATGGAAATGTTCGAAAAACTAAAAGAGATTGAGAATAGATATGTCAAATTAGAGAAATTGCTTGCTGACCCAGAAGTGCTTTCAGATCAAAACGCTTACCGTGAATACGCGAAGGAATACTCCGATTTATCACCAATAGTCTCAATTTTTCATCAATATAAAAAAATTATAAGAGAGATTGAGGAAACTGAAACTTTACTCGAATTGGAGG
>DTYX01000614.1 GCA_012961655.1 Candidatus Poribacteria bacterium | reverse complement strand
TTCCCGCCGGTAGCTCAGGTGGATAGAGCATCTGACTTCTAATCAGGTTGTCGCAGGTTCGAGTCCTGCTCGGCGGGCCAATTGTGGTTCACGAAAGATTATGGTGAGCGTAGCTCAGGGGTTAGAGCACTTGACTGTGGATCAAGTGGCCGTGGGTTCAAATCCCATCGCTCACCCCATTTTATATGCGCCCGTAGTTCAATGGATAGAGCGACAGACTTCGGATCTGTATGTTGGGGGTTCGAGTCCTCCCGGGCGCGTACGCGCCGTTAGCTCAACTAGGCAGAGCAGAGCACTCTTAATGCTAAGGTTGAAGGTTCGATTCCTTCACGGCGCACTAACAAATATGGCGTATTAATAAATATGGGTTGAGATGGCAGAATAATCTGGGCGAGTGTTGGAATGGTAGACAGGATAGATTTAGGATCTATTGGGTTTCGGCCCGTGGGGGTTCAAATCCCCCCTCGCCCACTATTTTGTTATTAAATTCAGATATTTTAACTTGATTTGGCTTTTTATCTAGTTTTATTCTACATAAAACGACACTCCTTGAAGTTTTAGGGAGTGTCAATTTAATTTCTGGAGATAGTTGTGAACCACATGGATTTTGGGAGGAACTCTTTGAAAGTTGAAGTTGAAACTCTAAGTCCGAGTCGTAAGTTATTAAGAATCGAAATCCCAGCGGAAAAAGTCAATGAAGAACTGGAAAGTAACTACGAAGCGTTAGGAAAGAGGGCTACTGTGCCAGGATTTCGACGTGGACATGTACCTCGTAGTATATTGAGGGCTCGTTTTAGTGAATATATTAAAAGTGAAGCAATTCAACATTTAGTTCCTCCGGCCTATGAGGAAGCGGTTCAATCTGAAGATATTGTTCCGATAGGTAATCTAGAACTTAAACCTGATATTACCGAGATGGAGTTAAGGGAGGATGAACCCTTAGTTTTTGAAGCTGCTGTTGATGTGAAACCGACCCTTCAACTTCCCAAATATGAAGATATTGAAATAGACAAAAGCGATGTTGATGTGCCAAAGGAAGAGGTAGATAATTATATAGAAAAGCTATGCCAACAACGGGTGCAATTTGTTCCAATTGAAACTGAGCGTGCTGTCCAAGAGAAAGATCTAGTTAAAGTTGACTGGGAATATTCGGTAGATGGACAGATAATCGAAGATAGTCATAGGAGCGATATAATTCTTGAGCTCGGCAGCGGCGATAATTTCCCTGAAATCGAAACTCAACTTGTTGGAATGACTCCCGGGCAGAAGAAAGATATTAAAGTTGATTTCCCTGCTGAACATCCAAATAAAAATATCGCCGGCAAACAAGTGACCTTTCATGTTACTCTTCAATCTATAGTTGAGAAAAAGTTACCCGAACTCAACGATGAATTTGCTAAGGAGCTCGGTTATGAGAATTATAAACAGTTTTTCGGTACAGTGTGGAATAATCTCGTTGAAGAGGGCAGAGCTGTTATCAGACAGAGGCAGCGAAGAGAACTTGTGCAACAATTAATAGAAAAAACTCCCTTTGATGTGCCAGAATCCCTCGTTGAGCAACAAGTAAACTTGATGATTGATAATGTTAAGCAACAACTTAGACGCGAAAGAAAAACTCTACGGGAAGCGGGGATTGATTTGGAAAAGCTTTCAGAAGTACTGCGGCCGGAGGCGATAGAACAAATCAAACGAACCTGGATATTTGATGCAATAGCAGAAAAAGAAGATATTCAGGTGACTGATGAAGAATTAGATAGAAATATTCGGTTAATTGCTGAACAGCAAAATAAAGACCCGCAGAAATACGCAATTCTTCTCAGAGAAAATGGACAAATTGAGAATATAAGAGAAAACATAAGAGACGAAAAGATTTACGCCTTCATGCTTCCGCGTATATCTGCCAAAAGTTCCTTAATCGTGACAGGATAAAACATTAGCGGAGAAATGTTCTATGGTGTGTGGCTTATTTTGAGGAACTATTTCTCTTGTGTCGTTCTTCTATTTTATCTGAGAAGAGAACGCACAGACCTTTGCATGACTAAAATTTTCTGCTTCCAGTTGCTTTCTCTGGGAATTGTAGAGTTATCTTGCCGTGAAACAACTCATCCAACTCTTAAAAACAATATTGTGTTGTTCTCATATTTATTTCTTGCCTCCCAACAACAAAATTTTTGTGGATTTTCTCAACAAATTATGATATAATATAATCAGTTTGAATGGATTAACAGCAATAGAAAGGATTTACGGACTCTTCCTAAAAAAATAAAGCGAGGTTCCGTTGTTGGTCTACGATGAATTTAATCCCAATGGTAATTGAACAGACTAGTCGTGGCGAACGTTCCTATGATATTTACTCGAGGCTTCTCAAAGACCGCATCATTATGATAGGCTCGACAATAGATGATGCGCTAGCCAATTCTGTTATAGCTCAAATGTTATTCTTGGAAATGGACGACCCCGACGCTGATATACAATTATACATCAATACTTTGGGTGGGTCAGTAACTGCTGGAATTGCGATTTATGATACCATGCAACTAGTCAACCCCGATGTTCAAACCTGGTGCCTGGGGCAGGCGTTTAGCATGGGCGCCTTGCTTTTAGCTGCTGGTACTTCTGGTAAGCGCTATGCTTTGCCCCATTCAACCATCCTCATTCACCAACCCATAGGTGGAGTACGTGGACAAGCTTCAGATATAAGTATTCATGCCGAAGAGATCTTACGAGTCAAAAAAGAATTAAATTCTATTCTCGCTCATCATACCGGACAACCATTTGAACAAATTCAACAAGATACAGACCGTGATTTTTACATGACATCTCAACAAGCGAAAGAATATGGAATTATAGACCAAATAATGATTAAGAGAACTAGCTCCTAAGATACAAATAGTTTGGGAGGAATTTATGACATCTAGACCCAGTGCTAACAAAGACTTATATTGTTCATTTTGCAGTAAAAACGGAGAAGAGGTTCGGAAATTAATAGCATCTCCGATTGATGGAATATTTATCTGTGACGAATGTGTTGATTTTATTAGCACTGAACTGTTGTCCGATTTAGAGGAGGAAGAGATTGAAATTGCCCCAAAACTGAATCTTCCTAGTCCGGTTGAAATTAAAAGTGTTCTTGATGAATATGTCATAGGTCAGGATAGAGCTAAAATGACTTTATCCGTCGCGGTGTACAATCATTATAAAAAGACTTTTACCTTTCAGCAGGAAGATTCGGAAGTTGAGTTGGATAAGAGTAATATCCTCCTTGTCGGTCCGACAGGGACGGGTAAAACTCTTTTAGCTCACACCCTGTCCAAAATTTTGCATGTTCCCTTTACGATTGTTGACGCAACTACTCTGACTGAAGCGGGTTATGTCGGGGAAGACGTTGAAAACATCATTCTGAAATTACTCCAAGCAGCAAATAATGATGTGGAACAAGCAGAAATAGGAATCGTTTATATTGATGAAATCGACAAAATTTCTCGTAAATCTGATAACCCATCCATCACTAGAGATGTCTCTGGTGAAGGAGT
>DTYX01000613.1 GCA_012961655.1 Candidatus Poribacteria bacterium | reverse complement strand
GATAACTTGCAATACTATGCGGATGTGCCCGAATTTGAAAGTATAGGAGACATTTTTCGTAATTACGTCCAAAAAGCACCTAAGCTGACTGTCCACTCAGGGACGCATCCGCCCGGCGGAACGCTTTTTATGTGGCTGGTAGCGCATTTATTCGTTTACGATAAATTGACAACGTCATTTGCAATCATTCTTTTCGCCCCATTAGCGCTTATCCCTATGTACCTGCTAAGTGAACAATTCTACTCAAGAAAAGTTGGCTTATATACTCTGGCATTGTATCTTGTCACTCCGAATCTTGTAATGTTCACTGCTACCTCTATGGACGCTGTATTTACAGTCTTCCTGATATGGAGCGTATATCTTTGTAGTGATTTTGACATATTTTAATAACCGACAGGAATTCAGAAATTATTTAACTGTGCTACTCATATCAGGCGGAGTATTCTGCGTATTTTATCTTCTTTTGTACTTGCTAACTGGTTATAACTTTTTGGCATGTTTGCGTTGCGCTATTTTAATAGATGAAAAGGGGAGTTTACATCATAGCGGATGTGGCACAGGTTATGAGACACTATCTCGTTATTTTTTCCTAAGCGTAACAAACTTATTTGCTTTCTTTTCTTGCATCGGCGTGCCCATCGCCACGTTGTGGTTTCGCAAAGTGGGAAATACAGTGCGAAACGCTTTTTTAAGAAGAGCAGAGACGGAGGGCTACCCCTACAATAATTACTTACTCGCCTATGTTATAGTTCTTATAGGAACTGCTTTCGCTACTCTGTATACATTGGAAACAGAGCGTATTTGGATATTCATGGCGCCGTTTTTGTTGATACCTGCAGCAAAGAACCTTCTTCTCTATGTTGAAGAAAAAAAGAATCAGCGTATGTTTTATATAGTCACAATCATGCTATGCATCCAGACGTTAGCATTTGAAATTCTGATAGATACGAGATGGTGAAGATATCTTGTTCAGAAACCAAGCTTTTTGGAAAAACTTGGTTTCTCATCTTTTGAACAAATAAAGATTATTCTGATGCGGTGCTTGCACCCTCGAAAGGAGATAGGTTAAGATGAAATTGGCAACTATGGCAAACGTAAGCCGAGAACTGGAATTCAGAGAAGATATCGAATTTTATCCGCGCATAAGCTATCGTGGTATTTCTGACGAGGTAAAAAAGCTTAAATCCATGAGATTTCACGGTGCTCAGGTTGACCTTGATTTCGTTCCAGGAGATGAAGATTGCAGGAAAATAAGAGCGGAATTTTCCGAAGGAGGCATTGAAATAGCGGCTTTATCTGGTTACAATTGGTCAGATAGAAACCTGGCAGAGCCAGACGAGCAAAAAAGGGAGAAAAATGTAAACTTCCTTAAAAGCAAAATAGAGATAGCTAAAAAAATTGGAGCTAAGGCTGTCATAACATGGGGAGGCTTCAAAGAATGTCCAGAAAACACTTCTCAATTGGTTATCGAAAGCCTAAAAGAGGCGTGTGTTTGCGCGGAAGAGAACGATGTTTATATTGCTCTTGAATTGTATGACGAATGCATTGTAGGAACGCCAGACCAAATTTTAGAGGCTATTGATAAAGTTGGTTCTAAATTCTTGAAGGTTGTTATGGACCCACCAAACGTGATGAAAGAAATTGACCTTAAAAGGATGGATGCTTTCTTAGACGAGACGGTATCTAAGCTGGCAGACTACATAGCTATAGCTCACGCCAAGGATGTGCTTTTTAAAAACGGGGAGAGGAGCCTTCCAGGAGCAGGAGAAGGACAAATGGATTACTCCTCTTATATCAAAGCTTTGAGAAAGGCAAAATACGACTATTTTCTTGTAATTGAGCATGTCTCTGGCAATACAGTCGAAGCCGCAAGAGATTATGTCCAAAAGGCTTTGACATCATATTTCTAAGTTGGCGAACCCCGAATGTAGCCGTAGCGGCGTGGCTCTGTCCCGCCAGACTTCGGGAATTCGGCTACAAAGTCAGGCTAAAAGGAAGGAGAAATTTTTATGTCTATTCAACTTGGTATTATCGGCATGGGTGGTACGGGCAACAGTCATCTTTCCCGATTAAAACAGATGCCTGAAGCTCAGATAGTTGCTGTCTGTGACGTTATTGAAGAACGTGCAAAAAAAGCAGCCGAACCGATTTCTTGCGCCTACTATACAGACTATCGTGAGATGTTGGCAGAAAAGCAGATGGATGCAATGCTCGTTTGTCTGCCAGGCTTCGCGCGGGGAGATGTGGCAATTGATGCCGCAAAAAATGGCTGTCATCTCTTTATCGAGAAGCCAGCAGCTACGGATATTGAACTTGCTAAACGGTGGGAAAAAGCTATAGAAGAAGCAGAAGTATTAAACAGTGTTGGATATATGTGGCGTTACTCTGAGATAACAGACAGAGCCAAGGAAATAGTAGAAGGACGGCGGATTTTGATGTTACGCAGCACTGTATTCTCAGGGCTGCCGGGCGGATGGTTCCGCCAAAAAGAGAAATCAGGAGGTCAAATAGTCGACCAATCCACTCATCTCATTGACCTTTTTCGTTATTTCGTAGGCGATGCAGTGCGAGTACAAGCTTTTGGTTATCAATTCCAAAAAGAGATAGAAGAGATGACGGTGGAGGATGTAACAGTTCTCAACATCGAATTTGCAAAAGGGCAATTGGGGAGCGTTTGTTCTACATGGGCTTATAAAAGAGGCTCGCTTTTCACAGTAGAACTGCTTGGCGAAAATTTACACTTAGCTTTAGACTATTCAGCCAACGCTCTTACAGGTACTCTGGATGGCGAAAAGATTGAGCATAAATGTTCTGATAATCCATACGTCACAGAAATGGAAGCATTCCTTGCTGCTGTAAAAGCCGAAGACCAAAATATGATTCGCTCAAGCTATGCGGACGCAGTAAAAACGCTACGCATTACTTTAGCCGCCAACCGGTCAATAGAAACTGGACAGGTGGAGAAAGTGCGGACATAGAAACCGAGTTTTTGCCAAAAACTCGGCTTCTAATACACAAGGAGGTATTTATGACAAAGAAAGTATTGGTGGGCGCGCACCCGTGGGTGTACGCGGCAAAACAGGAGAATTATGACATCTATCCGATTATCGAGCAAATCTTTTCAGACATGAGCTACGCTGGGCTGGACGGAATCGAATTGATGCACATGGTATTTCGACACGACGGCGCTGTGGAAAAGATAAGCGAGCTATCACAGAAATATTCGCTCCCCGTGATAGGGAGTTCCTTCGGCGGTAACATGTGGAATCTCAAGGAACATGACGCTATCCTTGAGGAGGCAGAGTTGGCAATCAAAAGTTTGGCCAAACTCGGCGGGCGGACACTCGGCACATCGGTTGGTAGCGCAAAGGCGCCAAAAACAACTGAACAACTCGATGCACAGGCTTTCCTTCTCAGAAAAATAATCGCAATCTGCTCCAAGAACAATGTTGTCCTCAACCTCCACAATCATACATACGAAGTGGAAAACAATGAACACGATTTGAGTGGAACACTTGCTAGGATTCCTGACATTAAGTTAGGCCCTGACCTAAACTGGCTTCTCAGAGCAGGAATCGAGCCAGTTGACTTCATTCATAGGCACGCAAGTAGAATTGTTTTCCTCCATCTCCGCGACCAGAAGGCGGACGGAAAATGGTCTGAAGCGATGGGCGAAGGCGATATGGACTACGTAGCTATCGGTAGAGCGCTGAAGGATATCGGTTTTAGCGGAGACGCCGTGATAGAACTTGCGCACGAAGCCGACTTCAAACCAACTCGGCCACTGCGCGAGAGCTTGAAGATTAGTAGGGAGTTCGTACTAAGTATTTTTGACTATTAAATCTCATCTTTCGCATTATCGAAATGGACTTTCAGAATTAAGCCCAGCCCGGTACGGGCGAAATGTTTATAGAACCGATGTCAGACACGGACCCAAAGGCGACATGTCCTTAACAGCACTCACATATCGCCCCGATGGGGCTTGATTGAAGGAGAATAGGTTGATTCTACATGGCGTTTCAAAAGGGGTACAAAAACGGTGTCAAAAAAGCGTTGTCAAAATCAGTATTCTTATGCTATAGTATCAGCGGTCAAAAAGGTAGTCTTTCTGAACAACTACAACTTATCAGAGCAAACGGTGAAATGTCAGAGCGCGTCATTAAAGATAAGGAATTTGCCATGTTTAAGATAAATTGGAAAAACTTAGTTCTTTTGGAGGGTGATCAAAAGTTTCTCTCCATTGTTGCTGGAAGACTAACACACATCAACGAAGCCGGCAAAAGCCTCGTCCGACGTCTCATCTCTGACGCTGATTGGGAAGGGAGAATCGACTTGATAAGGGCGTTCCAACCCAATGAGGAGTACAAAAACGGAGAAGAGATACTCTTCAATGATGGAAAAATTGGAAAGATTCAGAAGGTCGAAAATGGCTACAACCCGGTACATGGTTCATTTCAGATTATCTGTGTATCTTTCGGCTCCAACACAGTGGGATTCGCTTGCGCTGTTGATGGGGCAACACCGCTTGAGTACAAAGAATACAAATCTCTGGATGACGATGAGTTGCAAGAGGAGGTGGATGAAATATTCGATAAGCATGGGGACGGCATAAGACAAACTATCTTGAAAGGCATAGAAAGTGGAAGTCTTGACATCGTTAGATTTGAGAGTCAGCTTTTAAGCAAAAGCAGTCTTAAAAGAATCGGCGAGGAAAAACTGTTAAACGTAAAGGAACATCTTAAAGGCGAAATAGTCCCCAAGAGCGCCGAAGAGCTTTTAGAGTATGCTTTTGAGGACGAGGCTTCTGATGAGGAGAAGGAACTCAGGATATTC
>DTYX01000612.1 GCA_012961655.1 Candidatus Poribacteria bacterium | reverse complement strand
TTCTTCGACCTCTTAGATAGAAGCCACCGTAGATTGTCACAACCGTTAAAGTTATTACAATTATACTTATTACAAGTCTGCGGCTCCGGGGTAGTTTTCTTCCACAACGAAAACAATACACTGCATCTTTAGGATTATCTGTCCAACACCAAAAACACCGCATAGATTACCACCTATATTTTGAGTTAGTTATATCTGATATAAGATAAAAATAAGATGAAATTTTACGTATAGGTTTACACTTTTTACAGATATTAGGCTTTAGGGGACATACAACATACTCTATTTCAAAGCCTATGTTTACAATAAATACAGAATTTCCATTTAGAAACAAGCTCCTTTGTAACTTTGTTTATTCTACTACAATTAGGACAGGTTTTCCAAAACACAGGCGTCGGCAGGCATAGGCGCAAAGCGTCGCGGACTTCAGCGACGCTTTGATACCTTTGAGCTTTGTCTATTTGCAGGCATTTTGCTAAAATACTTTCCATCGTTTTACTTACGGCAGGATTTATCGAACGTAAAGGTGGAAACATAAAAGGATTAATGGCAGGGTCTCGCTTAGTGAGTAACTGATGCAGCGTAGCGCCTAAGGAATAAATATCGCTACGGGCATCGGTTTGTCCTTTGCCAAATTGCTCAGGGGGAGCATGACCGGGTGAGCCGAGGTACGTCGTATCATGAGTCGCGCTTGCTTTGAACTCACGCGCAATCCCAAAATCAATCAGTTTCAACCGTCCCGTCTGCGTCAGCATGATATTCGCAGGCTTTAGGTCTCGAAAGATGACGGGTGGGTTCTGTGTGTGAAGATACTCAAGCACATTGCAGATTTTTATTGCCCAATCGACTACCTGCGCTTCGGGCAAACCGCCTGAAGACGCTTTCAACAGTGATTCTAATGTTTGACCATCTACATACTCCATCACCAGGTAGTAATTGTTATTCTCAATGAAGAAATCGAACACTTTTACTACCATCGGATGGTCTAAAACAGTCAAGCGTTGCGCCTCTTTGAGAAAAAGATTGATGCCATCTTCCCGTTCCTGAGTGGTGGAAAATTGCTCTATTAATTCTTTAATAGCGACATTTTTTGGGGACAGACTGTAGTACGCTTGATACACGAGCCCCATTCCCCCACCGCCAATTTGTTTGATAATACGGTATTTGCCTTGTTGTAAAAGATTACCTGGATTCAACATTCAAAACATCCCTCCTTGTATTTTGGCAGGCTATTATGCGGGAAAGAGCTGTCCTCCTCTCCCTTCAAATTCACTTTTAAGGTAATCACCGTCTGCGCCAAAGGAAAATGAACAGCGGCTGATGGTTTCAGGCGGATTTAAAAGCACCCGGGCATCCACTTCTGCGCGTTTCAATTGTTGTCTCAGGTGATATTCGGAAAGGAACTCCTGGGGTTGTCGGTATCGAAACGGTAAAGCGGAAAGAGATGTAGAAAAGATATTCTCAGTGTAGCGTAGAATATACTCTATGGCTTGCTTATCTGGCAGGCGTTGAGCCAAAAACGGCGTCAATACGGCATAGCATTCTCTATGTTGGTTTAACTCTCCTGAAGAAGTCAATCTTTCCCACAAAGAATCGGCAATACCTCCTTTCGAGCCGTGATGACTAATTTTGACTAAATCGGCGGCAATTGATACCCCTTCGGAAATCCTGATAGAATCATTCAAAATCTGCTCCCAACTTTCCCGCTCGGCGTCACCGCCAAGAATGACGTTAGTTTGACCGTATTTCACCAACAATACGCCCGAAATCAGATTATGTCTCTTTGAATTTGCTTCCGCTCTTTCGATTTTCCCCAAGAAATAGTCTTCTATCATTGCCTGATAAGCATCCACGAGAGAACCATCAGGGCCTAAGGCGAAAATTTTGAGCGGTACGCTTTTCCCTTCAGAGATCATTGTATCGCTATAAAGGAGTTTATAACCCTCCACCAGACGGATAGCGACCGATTTACTTTTCCGCATTCCATCAACTCTGCGAAAGAATTCCACGAGTTCCGCCACGCTTGTTTTCTTCACCAAATGTCCATCTTTCTCATCGGATTCCGCTTGAAGGTGGGCGACTACCTTAAATAGCGGTCGAGCTGGGAATCGCCAAAGCTGTTGGATCTTTCCTTCATATTCTGCTAAAAGATGAGTAATGCCACGGAAATGGTCTTCGTGTGGATGGCTCAGACAGAGAAACTGAAGCGATTCAACCTCATTTCGCCTGAGAAAACGGAGAGTCTGGTTAGTTTCAGCACTTTTAATTGAAGGAGCATAGCAATCAACAACGCCCCACTCGCCGTTTGGCATCTGCAGGATGATGCTTTCCCCTTTGCCCGCCCCAATGACGTGAACAGTGAGAGTCTTTCTTTTATCATTCATATAAACTTTCGTGGCCTTCTTCTTCTAAAAGTCCTTTGTATTCCTCCAAAAGCGCCTGTCGCTCATCCAGTGACAACACTTTCGGTTTTGATTTTTCAAAGTGGAAAGTGAGATTTTCATCATCAAATTCTCGAATGTCACACCGGAGAAACATTCCTTCGGCAACTTCACCGATATCTCTTTTTAATTGCTCCAATGGATATTCCAAACATAGGTCTCTATCTTCATCCTCCCCTTGATTACGCAGTCTCAAATAAGTTTTCTCCCCCGAAATTTGTTCGACACTACAGGTAAATGTATCAAGAATTTCGTAAGTTATAGAAGGCGCCTCATCTTCCAACTTTAATTCTCTAATTTTCTGTTCTAAAAAATCCTCAATCAGCACCCTCTTGCCGTTGAAATCATGTGGGTAGACATCTACAGGATGCCTGTCTTTTCCCTGATAAACCAATAACGCTGGTTGCTGTCTACCAAAAAACTGCCCGCTTTTGCTCTGAGAACCAAAAATCTGGCTGATTCGATACTGTTTTCTAACCGACGGATAAGTTGCTTCCATGTAATGCTCAAATATTTGCTTCTCTTCCATAGGAGCTGTATCAATCATTGTAACGGGAATATCCGCTTCCTCAAGTTTTTTCAGTTGAATAAAAAGCTTTTTGACATCACACCAGGGAGTGTCAATTTGCGAATTGTAGTATAATTTGATTCTTTCTTCCATTTTGATTTGCCCCTTTTTGAATAGTCCACCCTCTGGGGGGTAGGTATAAAGATAGTAACATTTTTTCACAACGGATGTCAAGATGAATCGGTAATTGTGATTCATAAACTCATGGAACACGCGGGGACGAACACCGAAACCCCACGTCAGCGTCCTTGTAACGCACGTTTGTCAAACAGCTTGCGGTAACGATTCCGGTCGTTTGCTTGTATCGCTTCAAGCATATCAAATAGGCGGGGCATAAAAACGCAAAGTGTAAAAGGGTTAAAGAGCTAAAGGGTTACAAATCCTGCGCACAACGAAAACCGATGCTGTTGTGCGTAAACGTCGGGTCGAAGTTGAGGCGGTTGGCGCAGCGCAGGACGTAAGTATTGAAGTCCCAACAACCACCGCGCAACACGCGCCTGGTTTTAACATTTGTGAAATCATCGTTTTTGAACGTGATGGAAATGCCCGGTCCTTTGGGGTTATTTTGGGGACTGTTGCTATAGTAGCTTCCATCATATTCGTCAGCGCACCACTCCCAGACATTTCCAGCCATATCGTACAAGCCGTAGCCGTTGGGCGCGAAGCTACCCACGGGAGAGGTCCCCTCCCACTTGTCCTTGCCGCCAGTTCCTTTGTAGTTTGCGTCATCATGAGAGATGGAATCTCCCCAGGGATATTTTTTACCCACCAATCCGCCGCGAGCCGCCTTTTCCCACTCGGCTTCGGTAGGTAGACGTTTGCCTGCCCACTGCGCGTGTGCGGCAGCGGCATACCAACTAACATAGACAACCGGGTGGTCAGCTTTGCCGCTGGGATAGTTCATACCGTTCCAATCTTTCAAGTAATCGACGCTGTGATATTTGCGGTCAATCCTGTCCTTTCGCCACTGGGGGTTTGCTTCAAGGAACTTTTTGAATTGAGCGTTGGTAACTTCGTAGGCGTCAATGTAGTAGGCGTCGAGAAAAACCGTATGCACAGGCTGTTCATATTTGCCGCCATCGTTGCTGCCCATCTGAAATTCCCCCGCGGGGATAAGCACCATCTTTCCCCCGTCATTGCTTACTATCGCCTCTGGTTTAGGGTAGGTTCTCTGTTGTTTAGGTTGAGCGATTGGGGGTTTAGGTTGCGGCCTATGTGGAACTACCGCAGGCTGAACGGGACTGGTTACACTTAATAGCGTCTGCTTTAGCGCAGAGGCGTTCGGATAGCGTTGGTCAGCGCGCATTTGCAACAGTTTGTCGATGATTTGTTCGATGCCTGAACTTAAAGACGGCTTGATTTTCCGCACGGGTTCAAACACAAACGGCGGACGAGTACATGGATCCACGCCCGTCAGCAGATGATGCATCGTTGCACCCAGACTGTACAAATCACTTCGGGGTTCGGACAATCCCTGCCACTGTTCCGGGGGGGCGTAGCCAGGCGTGCCAATCATCGTGCCTTGCGCACTGGGCACAAAGTTTCTAGCGATGCCAAAATCTATCAAGCTCAATCTGCCGGTGTCCGTCACCATGATGTTGCTGGGTTTTAGATCGCGATAGATGATAGGCGGTTGTTGCGAATGCAGATATTCCAGCACATCGCAGATACACAACGCCCATTCGATAACTTTAGCTTCTGAGGCAGCGCCGCCGAGTTCGGCAAGATGCTCCTCCAACGAACGCCCCTTGATGAAGGGCATCACCAGATAGTGTCGCTGCCCTTCGGTGAAACGGTCGTACACTTCAATAATGTTCGGATGTTGCAGACTGGCAAGGATG
>DTYX01000611.1 GCA_012961655.1 Candidatus Poribacteria bacterium | reverse complement strand
TGAGCGTAGCGCGTGGGGGCCGGACATAGACTTTGCAAAGAGGCTTCAGGAAGCGGCGGAATCCGGGCAAATCTGGGTGGGAGCGTCCACCTACAGATTGACCAGCAGAGCCTTCGACTTCGAGAGACCGGTTGATATTGAAGTCAAGGGGACAGACAAACGACAGACCGCTTATCCCGTCCTGCGCGTCAGGGAGCGTCCGGAGAAACTCAGAGGAATCGAGGGCCTGAGAGCTCGGATGATAGGCAGAGAGAGGGAGTTTGCTGACCTCAAAGAAGCCGCTGATAATCTCATATCCGGGAAAGGGAGCATAGTATCCATCACGGGCGAAGCTGGTCTGGGAAAATCCAGACTTGCGTTGGAACTGAAGGAATATCTGAAGGATAAAGAGGTGAACTGGTACGAGGGGAGAAGCATATCCATAGGACAGACGATTAGCTACTGGCCATTTCTGGATATACTGAGGACATATCTGAATCTGAGCGATGCGGATAGTGAATCCGAAGTTGCGCGGAAGCTGAAAGAATCCATGACCGACCTCTTTCCCCAAAGATGGGAGGATATTCTCCCGTTTCTGGGACATCTGCTGTCAATCAGATTCGGCGATGAGTTGGACGACAAACTGGCGTATTTCACCCCGGAACAGATAAGGCATCAGACGTTGATGCGCTTGAGGGATGTTTTCACAGCTATCGCCCGACGTAAGCCTCTGATGCTCATCCTCGAAGACCTGCACTGGGCTGATGACCTGTCGCTTGATTTAGTGTCGCTGCTTATGGATGAACTGGCAGCGAATCCATTGATGCTTTTGTGCATCTACCGACCAGAGAGGGAACACAGATGTTGGCAGATAAGTGACGTGGCATCGAGGAAATGTCTGGAACGGTATACTGAGATAACGCTGAAGCAGCTTTCTGCTGTCCAAAGCCGACAGTTGGTGGAATCATTGCTGGAGATAGAGAATATTCCGAAACCCACGAAGGATATGATACTTACGAAGTCCGAGGGGAATCCGTTCTTCATCGAAGAGGTGATACGCTCCCTGATAGACAGGGATTTGGTGTATCGTGAGGAGGACAGGTGGAAAGCCAGGCGGGAGATAGAGGATATAGACGTGCCTGACACCATCCAGAGCGTGCTGTTGTCCCGCGTGGACAGGCTGGAAGCTGAGACAAAATACGTCCTCCAGTGCGCATCCGTCATCGGCAGACTGTTCCGTTACAGGCTTTTAGACCATCTTGCGCAGCGCGAGAGGGCTTTGGAGGAGCATCTTTCCCAACTTGAGGAGAAGGATTTGGTCTATGAGGAGCGCACCGTCCCAGAACCAGAATACGCCTTCAAGCACGCCCTGACTCAGGAAGCCACTTATCAGGGGATACTTGAAAGGAGACGGAGTGAGTTCCATAAGCGCGTTGCCGATGGAATCGAGAATCTCTACCGGGAGAGGATAGAGGAATTCTACGAGGAACTTGCCCACCACCATAAACTTGGCGGGAACGACGAGAAGGCGATAGAATATCTCCTGAAATCTGGCGTCAAAGCGGCGGGACAATTTGCCAGTCATGACGCTCTAAGGTACTTTGATCAAGCTGAAGAACTGCTGGAGAAATCCACAAGACCGCATCGGAAAGAGAAAGCCATGCTCTACGAGAATCGCGGGGCAGTTCTCCAGTGGGTTGGACGTTGGACTGAGGCTCTCAAGGAGTACGAGGAGGCACTGCGATGGTGCGATGAACCGCACGACAGAGCCGAAATCTACAGGAAGATGGGGTGGTTGGAAAATGCAGAAATGGGGGATAAAGTCAGAGCGTTAAAACATCTTCAGCTTGGACTAAAGGAGCTTCCGGAGGATGACAAGTCACCCCAGAGGGTCCGACTGGAACATGATATAGCCCAGACAGAGGGATGGGAACGATATTCATGGAAAAACAGCCTTCTCCGCTGCCAGCGAATAGCTAAAATTGCCGAAGAGATGGGATACCAACGGGAACTGGCAATCCTGTGCGCCTCTATTGAGTATTGTCAATCCTATTTGGGAAACTACTCCGATGAATACGGTCAGAAGGCGATAGCTATTGCGGAAGAACTAGGCGACCCACCAACACTGGCAAGGGTATACTTCATTATGGGGGACGTGAGGCTGGGGGGAAGAGCAGGCAGGCATTGGACAGAGCAGAGCATACCATATTATCTGCATGCCATAGAAATCTCCGAACGCATCGGCGATGTACAAACCCAGGCGATGGGATGGTGCTGGTTAAACATGGCATATGGAAGGCTTGGACAAAGTGAGACAGCTTTTGAAAGCTTGGAAAAAGCTTTGGACATATCAGCTAGAACAAAGAGTATATTTCCATTGCTATGGGCCAGCAGAATAATGTGGAGCTATGGCAGTCGCGGTCAGGAGGATATGGTAATATCTACATTCTCCCGGGTCATGCGAACATTCGCTTCGTTGGATATCGATGAAGAATCTCAAGCCTGGTCTCTGATTATGAACGGCAACGAAGATATGTATACGGTCTACCAGACGTTCCAAAGTAGTTACCGCTCCTTGGGAAAAGAGTCAGAATTTCCGAATATCGCCAGGAAAACTTTGGAGACTTTGTTGGAAAATGTCAACAGCCGCCCTCAGAGGGCATGGTATCACAGTGAGTTGATGAACCTCCAGTTGGAACTGGGAGATATACCTTCTGCTGAAAGCCATGCGAAGAAAGTTACTTCCATCGTTGAGAAGATGGGTAGCCCGGGTTGTATGACAAGGCTCTATCCTGCATACTTACTATTGGGTGAAATTGAGGAAGCCAACGGACTGGCCTACAGATTTCTAGTTAACAGGCCTCGCCGCAACCTTCCTTTCCTCAGCAAGATAGAGATTACATACCGCCAATTCGGACAGTCTGAGGCTTTCGAGCAGCTCTGCGAATGGATTAAACGGGAGCAGGGAGAGGAACTGAAGAAAACCGGGATAAATCAGCTTCTTCTGAAGCCTGTGGAATACCCCGGGGATTTCCGGCGGCCGGAATTCGAGGATAGCTTCAATTTGAACTCACTTTCGCCGCCCTGGGAATGGCTCGATACTGAAGGTGTATCTTCTTATTTCCTGCATCATGAACCTGACTGTATAGAAATATCAGCAGCCCGAGATTCTGCGTTGGGATACGGCGATTACAGCGCCCCCAGACTATCTCAACCCATATCGGGAGATTTAGCAATAGAGACGCGCATGGGTGGTGAGAAATTAGGCGGTCTGTTCGTCTGGAAAGATGAAAACGTCGTCACATTTCAGCGATGGATCTGGCGTTACGTACAATTCATTGACATCGTGCTTACAAATCGGGAAATGATTGCTGGTCGAGGATTGCTGGACGCGGAGTCGCTGATACTGCGGCTGGAGCGAAAGGGCAACCTGTTCCGCGCATATTGCAGTAGCGACGGTGAGAATTGGTACAGCTGCGGCTGGACGGAGATGGAGATGGATGAACCAGTGCGGGTCGGCATCTTTGCCTCATGTCCCGGAGATGCCCCGCAAGCTGTCACGAGCTTTGATTATGTGAAAATCTTTCGAGGGGAGGGATAACCTCTCAGTATCTCCGGCTTCGCGTTCGTTACTTCGTAACTCACTGTTTAGTTTTATGGAAGGCGAGAGAAGTTTTACGTTACGCTGAACATATAGAATCCGTAGGCTACTACAACGCTACTAACGGAGCAAAAAAATGGGAAGAACAGCCGCACAAGCATTGATTGAGGAAGGAATTGGAATAGAACAAGGCGCCCTTCAAACCGGGCAAGAGCTTCTAATTGAGTTTCTGCAAGGCAAATTCGGTTTTGTACCTAACACTGTTGAAAATCAGATCAAAGCTATTCGAGACATAAACAGATTGAAAGAACTCACCCGGCGCGTTCCGAAAGCCAACAGTATTGATGAGCTAAACATCCAATAGAGTTGTATCGGAGTCTACCCAAGGAGGTATCGAAGATAGAGAGCGTTGCAAACTGCAGAAGTCCTATCTGAAAATTCTTTTTGACTTATCCGAAAAGAAGGCTTATAATATTATTCATTAGTGAATATATTTGATTGCGAATATATTTATTGATAAATATTCGGATGGGAGGAGAGAACGAACCGTGGAGATACTCCAACGCCCCGTTACCGGGGAACAACTGTTTAATCGAGAGGAATTGATAGAGACACTTTAAGGTAGTCCAAAAAATTTTGCTCTCAGCGCGATGCACTTAAAAGTCCACCTGACATCGGAACGTTAGAGATGGCATTCAAGCTGCCCGCTGCGTTAGTCGCTGATGAAAATGCTTCTTTTATGGTGATGTTAGACGAGTTTCAAAACGTCACAGCACTTTCGCTGCCTGTCATCGACGTGTTGCGGAGGCAAATAATGGCGGAGACGAAGGTGAATTATCTGGTGGCAGGCTCGGAAGTCGGGATGATGTGGGACATCCTTGAATCTGGCGCTGCCCCGCTCTATGGACATTTTTCCATCCACAGAGTAGGGACTTTTACAATCGACCAATCCAGAGCCTATATTCTGAGCGTCCTAAAAAAGCACGGGCTTGTCATCGGGGAAATGGGGCTTTCATTCCTTGTAACGTTGACAGGAGTATCTTCGAGCCTACTCAACCCAAGAATTTAGGCAATTTGAATCTGCCGCATTCCCCTCCTTGGAGGGGCAGGGGTGCAGAGTTTCAATGGCATTGCCGAGATAACATAATAAAATATGAAAAAATTTCTTCTTGTCACTTTAGTTTTATTACTCATCATTGCCGCTGTCATATTTTTCGCCTATAAGAGTAGACAGCCCAAACCTATTACAAAATTACCATCGTGGTGTGAGATTTACTTTAGCCAAGTTTACACTGGCGACCCAGAGGTTGTTAAAAAGAACCCTCGAAACATCGACGAAATGCTCGTGCGAAAACTCAATATGGCACAACGGACAATTGACGCTGCTTTGCATGAGTTGGACTCCGAAGTAATCACAGATGCATTAGTCAAGGCGCATAAGAGAGGCGTTAAAGTCCGCGTCGTTACAGAAACAGGCTATATGACGGAAGATTCGATTAAACAGATACAACGCGCTGGGATGCAGGTTGTCAACGACATGGGACGCAGTGGGCTGATGCACGATAAATTTATCGTCATCGACGGACGTTATTCTTGGACGGGTTCTTTCAATACCACGGACAATGGGGCTTATAAGAATAATAACAACGCCATTTTTATCGATTCATACGCAATTGCCAAAAACTTTGAAACTGAATTTGAGGAGATGTTCACCCAGAAAAAATTCGGCGGTCGTTCTCCTGAGAATATTCCCTATCCCGTCGTCAGGATGCCCGATGGCACTGAAATTAGAACGCTGTTTTCACCGGAAAACGATGTCGTTGATGCCATTATTTCTGAACTAAAGAAAGCGCGCAAATCCATCTTCTTCATGGCGTTTTCATTCACCCACCAGAAGATAGGACAGGCGATGATTGATAAATACAGAGCAGGAATTGATGTGCGGGGGATTTTTGAAAAACGCGGCTCTGAGAGTTTCTACTCTCAGTACCCTAAAATGAAGGCTGTCGGAATCTCCGTTAAACAGGATAATAACCGATGGATTCTTCACCACAAAGTTATTATAATTGATGGCAAAACTGTTATCACAGGGTCATTTAACTTCTCGAAGAATGCAGCAAAGACAAACGAAGAAAATATCTTAATTATCTCAGGAAATCGCGCTATAGCTAAGACTTACCTTGATGAATTCGACCGCTTGTATGCCGACATCATCTCCATTCTGCCAGGCAGTGCGACGACAATACTAGTAGCAATCAATCATATACACAAGATAAGTTTTACTATTTTGGGAGTTGCAGCGTCTGCGCTGCGGCTCCTCTATAATACATAGATTAATTTCATTGATAAACTTTGTTTTACGACGAAGGAGGCTATAATCATGGCACTAACAGACAAAAAAGCCTTAATGGTTCTCCCTTATAGAGATTTTGAAGATCGAGAATATGATATTCCCAAACGGATGCTCGAAGCCCGTGGTGTCAAGGTTACCGTCGCTTCGGAACATCCAGGGGAACTACGTGGAGCTAAAGGTACCGCGGCAAGAGCGGATATGTCGCTGGATGATGTAAAATATAGTGATTACGATGCGATAATATTCGTCGGCGGAAATGGCGCAACACGATATTTCGATGATGAAGCTGCCTTGAAGCTGGCGAAAGACGCAAAATACAAAATCTTGGGAGCGACAAGCAATGCGCCCATAATCTTGGCAAATGCCGAAGTCCTCGAAGATAAACGCGCCACAGGGCACCCTTCAATTGTTAGTTTTCTCCGAGCGCAAAAGGCAGAATATACAGGGCAGCCAATTGAGGTGGATGAAAAGATTATTACCGCCCAAGACGCTTCTTTCGCAGAGACGTTCGGCAACGCCATCATTCAAACATTGCAAAAGTAGAACTATCGGCAAGAAGAGATGCTGTCTTCTCACATAATCAACGAGAATCGGCATCACAACGTCTAATGTCAAAAATGCTTCAGAGGGCTATGGGAATTGGTATATCTTCATTCTCTTGCCCTCTTATCTTACAATGGCTCAAAACAGGAGTAGAATAAGCTGTTTGGCTCGTCCATTGTGAAAAGAGATTTCGTGATGAAAAATCCTTGTAGGAGATGTCAAAATGAAGATAAAAAAAGCAGAAGTATGGGAAACCGTTGTTATAATCCTTTCGATTTTAACTCTCTGGCCTGTCGTTTGGTGGTATAATTCGAAACAAGACGTACCAGCATTGTATTTTATCTTGGTACTATTGCCAATCTTAGCCGTACTTGCATATATCATGGCCAGACGTATCAAGCGGTTAAGACGAGCAATGCGTGAATCTAAAAACAGGAGATGGCCATTTCCTTTCTAAATATTAGCTCAACAAAGGTCACAAATCTATTGCAATGCGATGGAAATTGTGGTAAATTAGTGGCCAAGAAGGTCTAACAGAAAAAATTGTACTTTTCATAGAAATCTAAAATGTGGGCTCTCTCAGAAATGGGGGGAAAGATTAACTTTTCTTTTGAGAAAGGAGGGATATGCTGATGTTCTCGTCAGCGAAATTTTCAAAGGGATTGTTTATTTTGTGTTTTGCTATGGCGACATCCGCGGCGTTCGCCGTCAAAGTTGACTTGCCCGAGAATACCATTATTCTCGAAGCGGATGCCGGAGAGATGGAAAAAGGAGTGACAATCGTCAATGAAAAGGGCGCGTCGGAGGGAAAGGCGACTGACCATGAAAGAGGCATCAAGACAGTGCATGAAATTGATATTCCCAAAGCGGGCGATTGGTATTTATGGATTCGGATATTCTGTCCTGATGGCGGCCGGGATTCGTATTGGCTCGGAATGGACAAAGCAACTCCTAACCCCGCCGAAGATGCTTTAGGCGAACAAGCCGTTAGGATATATTCCGCTGCGGGCGATTCCGTCAACACCCCGGCTCAGCCCTTCAACATCTGGTTCTGGGATTCCAATAAGAGCCACACAGACCCACACAGTTTCTTTAAGGTCAAAAGCGCTGGGAAACATAGTCTTTGGTCCAAGGGACGAGAACCGGGAACTTTACTCGACCAACTCTTGCTGACAATGGACGAGAGTTTCAACCCGGAAGAGGCGACCAAAGGAGAGTGGATTGAGATTCCATCGGCAGTTGATTTGACAGACAAACTAGCTGCCACCTGGGGTGCAATCAAGTATCACTAGGCGCGATTACATTTTGCTAACTCGATTTTGTCAGAACTGTAGCGCGATCTGTTAGATCGCCGGGAATAGATAATCTACCGCAGGCGAGGACGCCTGCTTAAGCGTCCTACAAATTCGTACTGTTCAAGACTTATTTCACAAAGCAGTTTTCACCACGTCTCAATTATCTCTCCTCTGGAGTTAGTGTTGCTTTAGGAATGACTGGCGCTTTTCTCGGCATTATAACGCCTTTTGAATCATCTTCGGGAACATAATCACTATAGTCGCTGATCTTTCCGTGCGTCAGTGAGTAGACCACCACATTTGTCAGAAAGCGGTAGACGGAGGAGACTCTACTAATCTTCCCGGAGTGAACTTTAACTGTTTCGGCGGCGCACAGATAATCGCGTCCGCTAAGCAATACAGCCAATCTGCCATCAATGAAGAGACCTTCTAGGTATTTCGGTATTTTCCCGCGCGGACCATGACCCCAAAATTGGGCAGCGCCCGGGGGAGGTCCCATATTGTAAAAGCAAGTGTAAATCTCATGGTCATCCGGGATGGGCTTAACGAGATATTCTGGCAGCGCCGCTTGCAGTTCCGAAATCAGTTTCCGTTTCAGAGGATAAGTAACCGAATTATGTCCACAGTCATCGAAGAATAACATGCCGCCTTTTTCCAACAGATATTTTCGCAAAGCCGTTCGTTCAGCTTGTGTAAACTGCTGCTGAAAATCAGTTGAAAAACCCGCTTGCCGAAATCTATCATCTTGGCGCAAAAGAGCGGGGTCATGTCCCGTCATCAGCGCCAGCGGCGCTTTCATCAAGTTTGCGTCTGTCAACTTCAAAGCTCCGCCTTCAACGTTCATATCGGCGCTTAACCGAACAAACCTGAATACACCTTTGATGTCTTTGCCTCTGCCGATAACTCTGCCGCCCGGTTCACCTTGCGGAAGTGGTGGAACCTCTGCATCACCCAACGACATGTTTTGTGCAACATCCTCAAGAGTATCGCTCACGCTTGTCGCGCGGGTGGTGTCTTTTAGCGAAAGTCCGGCTCGCTTTCCTCCGATACTCACGCCGTTTCTGCCTTGTCCAGGCCCAATACCGAAGCGGCCTCTGCCTGTTCCATTTCCTTCAGGTTGCGTTCTATTTCCTAGCAGTCCAGCGCCTGCCGCAGAAGTACCCAGCGTAGATGACGACTCACCAAAGGATACTTTATCCATCGCAACGATTTTTGCCGCCGTCGCCACTTGAGAGATAGTTCGACTTTTTGCCAAAGCTGAAGGAGTCATAGAGCCTTGTGTCAAATTGCGGTCGGAATATTTTGTTACAATCGCTGGTTTCATTGCATCCGCCACGGAACCTGGCGCTATCGGTTTTCGCGTGGAACGCGCTTCTATAATCCCAGATGAGGAAGAAAATTCGTTCGTCGCGACGACAATCGGTTTGGGAATGACCTTCGGCTTGTATGG
>DTYX01000610.1 GCA_012961655.1 Candidatus Poribacteria bacterium | reverse complement strand
CAACCTATAAAAATGAGAATAAAAAATGCAGTTTTCATACTATCATCTCCTTTCTATCGTCGAGATTCACATCTCGACAAAAATGAGACTTCCGAAGTTTCGCAGACTTCGGAAGTCTGTGCTGGTAATTGCCCTACCAATACTGGAGCCTATTTGCAGCGCTTTCTTTCATCCATCCCCACGTGGTAACTAATTGTTCTGAAAGATCGACTGCTGTGGCTGTTAAAGATACAGGATAATTAAGGGAAACAACCGCGTCAAGGGATTCGTCAAATGTCTGAACATCATGGTCTCGAGAGCGAATCAACACCTCTTTTGTTCCTTCGACCAAAGATATAAAACGGGATTGCGTTCTATTGGTATTGTAGCGCTTGCTGATGCTGGCAACCTGAACAAATGTCGTCGGGCCCTTTTTCACAAACATATCCGCATGTGCGCTCTTGTGGTCAAATCCTGAGTGAGCATGCGCTGAAAACCAAAGGTCAACGCGATATGTGTTGAGAATGCGTTCGAGTTCATTCGTGGGATGCATCTGCATATTAGACTGCTCGCTCATCACAGTTGTCCCTTTAGCCGACTGATGGCTCAGGACGATGATGTTCTTGTCTTGATTCATTTTGAGGGTATCTTCAAACCAAGCGACTTGTTCTGGTTCCATGTAACCCGCATAGGAGAGCCCCCCTGGCAGGTTTTTCTGGCGTTCATCGGCAAGGAGGATAAAGAGGTTATTGCCCAGAAGATGCGAATAGAAGTGATTATCGTAGTCCAGCAACTCTCGAAAACGAACTAAATTCTCCTCATTGGAGAGTTTCGGGTCATGGTCATGATTGCCTGGACATTCCCAGACAGGCGCGTTGAGCCTGTCCCGAAATTCCCGATATGTTTTATATTCTTCCACTGTGGCGTTATGAAGCAGGTCGCCGAGGCAGAAGATTTCCTTTGGTCTAAGGTTTTGGTTCATGTCAGTCACAAACGATTCCATGGAAGCTGTCGATTCCTGACCGAGGTCTATGTGGCTGTCAGAACCGATGACAATGTCGTAGCCTTCGGATGAAGACCATCCTGACTGAATGTTCCCTATCGTTGAGGAGATTAGAAAACCCAGGCCAGCAGTTGCAAGCTTTGACAAAAATTCTCGACGGGGGATATATCTGTTTGACATAAACTATTTCCTCCCTTGCTTTAGTTAAAGTAAGTGGGGTGAATTGGAAGAAGATTTAATGTCGATTTTGGAAAATCGAACTACAAATTAGTATTCTCCTTTCAGCCTTCCCCATGTTGTGGTCAGTTTTCCGCCAGGAGAAACAGACTCTTCTACTTTCTCGAATGGGCTGCGGATTCCCTTATATTGCTCCGCCAACAGCTTTTCGGCTTCTTCATCCGATGGCTTCTTGCCATCGTTGCGAATTGAGATGACATCAATCAGGTTCACATTCGGCGGAACCCCTGATTCTCGATTGGAAAGCATAAGGTAGTTGTCGCCCGGCTTGAAGTCTGGATTCCCAATGCCGTCGAACCAAAACCAGGGTGGCTTGTCTGGAATATTTAGAGGAGCGCCTGGATTATTCCACCCATGTGTATCGATGTTAAAACCCGGCGGCGTCCATTTGGAGGCATTTTGGCTAGCTTTCCACCAGAAGGAATTTGGATCCGCCGTTCGATTTAGCCTCGCCCACATCTTCCATGGGCCACCTTCGCCCGCCTTGATTGCTACGGGTAGCTTGTAAACCAGGGGGAAGTTAGTGCCAAAGTCGTTATCCCCAGGCGCGCCGAGCGCGGTACCTCCCAGAGCGTTTTTATCTTCAAAGATATCCCAGACATTTCCGTTCGTTTTCTTTATGACTTCATCCACTGCATTTTTCCGCTTTTCGTCATCCAGGATGAATTCACTCTTATCTGGAATGAAGTACATCACATCCACCATGATGACTTGATCTGCTTGAACGTTCATTGTGAACATTCGTATTGCCAGTATTGAAGTTAAAACAAGGATTGTTCCCAATAGGTAAAACCGTACTTTCATGATTTTCCTCCTTGTTACTTGAAGCTTTTTGTAGGTCGAAATTCACATTTCGACACCTCTACTGTAATAGTCTTGCAACAATTTTATGTTACAATTCTTGTGCTTAAATGGTTTGATATTTACTAATCGTAGAAAAAAAGCCTGCTGGCGCAAAATGATTGCACCAACAGGCTCCTTCGCCTATAGAAAGGAATGACACTCTTCGTCATTTCCAAAATTTATGAAAATTATTACTGTTTTTGACTAACGCTGTTCAATCAAGTTTTGAAGTTAATAATATCTCATTCTGGTCTAAATCAACACTATATTGAACCTTCAACAGATTAGAGAATTTTTCTAAATTGATGAAAATCGTTCCATCTTCGATATAGACATCACTGCTATCTCGATCTAGTCGAATTTCCTTGTATCCGAATTCGCCAGAATTCGGGTAGCGCATGACAATTTTTACTTCGTCAGCGGTTACGGAAGCTCCGATTGCTTGTGAAAATGGTGTAACCGGAAGCCAAACATTCTGCCCTTTCATTTGCGCCGGCGGGGAAAGAACTAATCGTTTGCCGTTGAAAAATACCTGCGTCGGCCGTCCTGGTTCCATCTGTGAAATCCGCCTCGCGAAAGTTCTCATCAGAGCATAAGTTGCCTCATCATCTTCAACTTTCAGGGCAATGATGACAAATCTATTCAGACGCATGGCGATGATGTTTTTGTAATATCTGTCTTCCACTGAGAAGGATTCATCGCCAGGCGACTCCATATCAGTTTGGCGGTACTGAGGCTCGCCGCTACCTGACTGTTCTTCATAACGCTTGAAGGTGGAGAAAGTATCTCGGCTGCCTTCTTCCGTTTGGCAATCGAGCAATACAAACTCTTTATCCTGACCGTTGATTTGGTAACTGGCTATCATGCCGTTGCGGAGAAAACCGTATCCCAGGACACTTCCCAAGACAAATCTCTCGCTGTTTTTGATGATAGATTCTTTGGGAAGCAATTGAGCGAGATACGGCATGCTGTATCTGCCGTAGATGGAACCCGCAATAGCTTGCGCAATTGCAATTTTGGCATCTGAAAAGCTCTCATTCTCACTGGTCGCTAAGAGTTTGACGTAGTATCTGTCTTGCCAAAAATTTAGCGATGCCTCATCCGCATATCCCTCCGTCCCGATATCTACCGACTTAGCATCTGGATACCACTCGCTTCTATACATTCCATAAGCATTGAGTGGGGTTTTCATATCATAAATATCAACTTCTATAAAATCCTCGCCGCCCTGCCCAGGCTCATAAGTCGCAGTGCCGCAGAGTTGAAACTGATATGCGAAGAAACTTTCAGCAGCGCCATTTATGTATTCGTATAAATTATCTTCAGTAAAAAACTTGATAGTTGAAGTTCGCTTCCAACCCTCAGATACTTCATCCGGGGGAAAAAACATTTCCATGTCGCGCTGCATCTGTTCAACAGTGGCAAATGCGGATGAATAAGATATACCAATTATCACTATGCAGAAAATGAAAGTGAATAATGTACGTTCCTTTTTCATCTACCTACTCCCAACTTGCTTAATCTTCTCATCTATCATATTTTTTAGAGTTCTATGTATCTTTTTGTTCCAAAGTAATCTGAAAGCATATGTAGAACTCTTTTTTCAGGAAAAATCGTTAAAACTATTTGATTGAAAAGTTTATCATTTCTGGTATTTCATCCCAAACAGTTTCGATACTTAAAAATTTAAAAAGTTCTTTCCCATAACAAACAGATAATTCAACACCATAGTCTTCCTGCATTCGTTGTAGTTCTGTTTGATAATAATTTCTATTTTTTATAAGTTGGGGGTCAATAAAATAAAAATAGCCGCGCAGGTTGTCATCGCCATATTTTCCGATTAAAATATTCAACTTTTTTTGCAATAATTTTGCCTTCGGTTTTGTTGGTCTAAATAATCCAATATATCTATTGGGATATTTCGCAACTTTTTCAAGCAAATCTTTCTTTGAGCTCTCAAAAATAGTTGAATTGAAGATATCTCTAAAAATTATATAATCCATTGATTAATTCCCGTTTAGATGGTTTCTTCCTCTATAAAATTCATCATTTTTTCCTTATATTCTGCTGCTTCAACTTTTTTTGAATAAAAT
>DTYX01000609.1 GCA_012961655.1 Candidatus Poribacteria bacterium | reverse complement strand
ATTCTCAAAGGTGATAGCGGCATTTATCCGTAGCGGCGTGGCTCTGTCCCGCCAAAAGCTGCTGAAAATATGTAGAAGCCATGGTAGCCCTTCCATCCTTCCAATCGTTGGGGAAACCAACATGTGAAAGGCAAATCGGTCATTGGCAAAAGATTTTAGTTCCAAGAAATCCCCCATTATTCTATTTGTTACGGGATTAAGTTCAGCAAATACCACAAAGGTCTAGCACTCATCAATTCCGGCGCATTAAGTGGAAAGTTTGACCTGTTATTCTCTTGCAAAGTCAATACGCTGTTTAGCCAAATCGATGACTCTTCTGCATCATTTTCAAATCGGAACGGTTAGTCTATGAATTCTCTATGCCACATCTCTAACATCAACAAAGCCCACAGTCGGTGTCCATAAGCTTGCTGTCCTGTTACGTGTTCTTCAACCATTTGCTTCAATACTTCAGAATTAAAATAGCCTCGGCATAAAGCTTTCGGTGGAAGAATAGTGTCATAGAGCAGCGGTTTCAGTTCGTTCCGAAACCAACTATCTACTGGCACGACATCTGCTGTCAACGGATTTTTTTAACGGATTAAACGGATTTGGCTTGCGCTTATCAAGTGCAAAAAAACTGGATATTGATTTGTTACGACGGACGCTTTGCGAAGGGAATTTATTGGTAAGGACGACGTTTTTTTCCACGTGCGTCCGCGTAATAACCGTTATTATAGTTATGAAGGCCAACCGGTTTAGTACCGATTAGGGTACAAGTAAGTAAAGTCAAAAAACTTAATTCGAATTTAAATTTTAGGGATAATTTACAAACGCCATTTTTAATCAGGAGTTAGCGTGACAATTCAGCGGAATATTGTGACTGGTGTGACTGGTGACTGGTGGAATTACCAATCACCAATCACTATTGTAGATGGAACGAGGCGGCTACTTTCACATTCTCACCCTCATTATTCATGCTTTACAGAAAATATCGTTCGAGGCTTTTTTTCTTTTCATACTCTTCACGCGCCTGCCGCACGGATTCCATTTCAGAGACTTCGGCAACTGGCACGTCCCACCACGAATCATAGATTGGCACACGCTGTTCTCTATCGACTTCAATTGTAATCACTGTCGTGCGGTCACACTCAGAAGCCTCGGCAAGCGCTGCTTTCAGACTGGTCAAATCTGTCGCTTTGATGACGTGCGCGCCAAGACTCGCAGCGTTAGCGGCAAAATCGATTGGTAGGTATTCGCCGTCCAGAAGACCGGATTCCTCGTTGCGATAGCGATATTCCGTTCCGAAGCCACCTCCGCCGGCGTCTTCCGATAACCCACCGATGCTGCTGAACCCGTGATTATCCAGTAGAATTATAGTCAGCTTGTATCCTTCCTGTATCGAGGTAACAATCTCTTGTGACATCATCAGGTATGAGCCGTCGCCAATCATCACGTAAATCTCACGCTGCGGGTCCGCCATTTTGATGCCCAACCCACCGGCTATCTCATAACCCATACATGAGTAGCCATATTCGAGGTGATAGCCTTTGGGGTCGCGCGTGCGCCAGAGTTTATGTAGGTCGCCTGGCAGAGTACCAGCCGCGGACACTAAAATATCCTGTGGGCGCGAGAACTCATTCACCGCGCCGATTACTTCACCTTGACTGATAATTGGACTGTAACCAAGATTGCAGATGCGGTCAACTTCAGCGTCCCATTCAGCACGGAATTTGTCAACGCGATCGCGGTAGTCCGAACCGACATCGTAGTCTCCGACCATCTTTGTCAGTTCTGCCAAGGTGACGCGCGCGTCAGCGACAAGCGAAAGCGCGGAATGTTTGGCGGCGTCAAATTCTGAAACGTTGATATTAATGAAACGCACATCTGGGTTTTGGAACGCGGTCTTCGACGCGGTTGTGAAATCGCTCAATCGCGAACCAACAACGATTACTAAGTCAGCCTCGCGTCCAATGACGTTGGCGCCAAGCGTACCGGTAACACCCATTGAGCCAAGCGCTTGTGGGTGGTCGTAGCGCATTGAACCTTTACCTGCTTGTGTCTCCGCGACCGGGATGCCGGTTTGCTCGGCGAATTTAGCTAGCTGTTCCGTCGCTTCACTATAAATCACACCCCCGCCGGCGATGATGAGTGGTTTCTTACTTTGACGAATCCACTCTGCTGCGCGTTGCAGTAGGGATACATCAGCTCGTGGACGCGGAATAGCCCAGACTCGCCTCTCGAAAAACATTGCTGGATAATTAAATGCTTCTACTTGTACGTCTTGTGGCAATCCCAACGTCACAGCGCCGGTATCAGCTTGAGAAGTCAAAACGCGCATTGCTTCAGGTAGGGCGGTGATAAGCTGCTCAGGACGGTTGATGCGGTCCCAGTAGCGCGAGACCGGCTTAAAGCAGTCGTTGACTGAGATTTCCTGCGAATGTTCCGACTCCAGTTGCTGCAACACTGGTGCAACGAGCCGCGTGGCGAATATATCCCCCGGCAGCAATAACACAGGCAAACGGTTGATAGTCGCTGTCGCCGCGCCGGTGACCATATTGGTAGCCCCCGGTCCTATCGACGAAGTGCATGCGAAAGTACGCAGGCGGTTGTTCATCTTTGCGAACGCCGCCGCCGTGTGTACCATCGCCTGCTCATTTTTCGTAAAGTAGTATCTAAACGAGTCGGCGTTCTGCTGTAATGCCTGTCCCATTCCAGCTACATTTCCGTGGCCAAATATGCCGAAACAACCAGCAAAAAATGCGCGCTCCTGCCCATCGCGCTCGACATACTGATTTTTGAGAAATTCGATGATGGCCTGCGCCATCGTTAACTTTCGTATTGTCATAAGTTGCCTCCTAGTCAATGGCATTAATCTTTGTAGAAAATGATAACCTTTTTCGTGTTGAAGGTCAAGGTTTTTGTCCCCTTGTATCAGAGAGTCCCCACAGGTGCGTGAAACAAAAGGTGGCGGTACAATTTAACCATTTAAACAGAAGTGGCGGCACGGAGGCTACAACAAATTTTCTCATGGGGAATTTGTATCCCCTGAGATTGAAGCACAAGGTTCCTAAAAAAAACT
>DTYX01000608.1 GCA_012961655.1 Candidatus Poribacteria bacterium | reverse complement strand
GGTTGACAATTTCCACATTCTCTACTTGTCCATCGGCTAAGATTTTAAATTTAATCTCTACTTGTCCTTCGTAGCCGTTTCTTTCAGCCCACGTAGGATATTTTTTCTCTTTTTCTATCTTTCGCTTAACCTCTTTGCAATATTGTCGTAAAGCATCAACATTTTTAGTCTCCCTTATATCTATGTTGGGCATTTCCAGCAACTTCGCCTCATTTTCCAAGGTCGAGGGAGACAAGACGCCCATGTTCGCGGCGGAGGGCGCAGCGGTTGGTTTAAAAGTTGAAATATTGACTTTTGGTCGCACGGCTGGTGCAGCAGCGATAACAGTAGCAAGAGGGCTATCGTATATCCTTTGCGCAACCGACAGCGGCGCGTCCTCCGCGACCGGCGCGTTCAAGCCAAATCCAACATCATCGAAGCCACGTATCTCGACGGCGGTGGTAATTTTAGGAAGTTGCTTCGTCGTGTTACTGATATACTCAGAACGCGTCGGTAATATCCTGGCTTCTCTCAGTTGCATCTTCCGTTTTTGAGGCGCAGGGTCAAGAAATGTTGCCTCAATATATTCCTCGTAGGGCTTTGCTTTCAGAAATATCATTCCTAATATAGCAAAGCCTACAAGATGTATTGCAAGAGATACAAAAAACGAACTGAAAGTTTTTTGTGCTTTAAACATTGATAATCGCTCCTTTCATTTGAGAGATTCGCTGTAAGCAGTATCTTTCGCGGATTAAATGCTGTCAGCGGATTTTTACCCTAATCCGTTGACAGCTTTCCTCAAGGAGACATCTAAAACAACTAAAATTCTACCTCTACTCCACCATAGATTATCCGACCGGTGTAAGGCGCGTACATGAAGGCGGCGTCATCAGGATGCCGCTCCTCCTGGACATAGTCGAAGAGGTTCTTTGCACCTACGGAAACAGTAATTCCCTGCCCAGGAAAACTTCTTTTAAGTTTCGGATTCACCACCCAAAAAGCGGGAGTATGTACAATCTTACTTCCAGGTAGTGTTACATCCTCCTCTTCACAATAATCGATATACATTCTCCCGGTATAGTTAGCGTCTAACACTAAAGAGAACTCGCCTGGGCTATATTCCAGTTTGATGCCCGCGGTAACCTGCGGAACGCGAGGGATATACTTGCTATCTGATGCATATTTTCCCCCGTGGGTTTCCACCCAATCCTCCCGTTCATGTTCATATTGGGCATCGGTATAGGTTAGATTTAGGTCAAGCTCAAGATTCCGAATCAACAGCGCTCTCAACCCCAATTCTATCCCTTGAGTATAGGCGTCATCTATGTTAGTCCATTCATAGGTGTAACCCAGTCTCTTGGAGGCTTCGCTTGCGTCTGTAAACCCTATCTTGTCCTTGAGGTTGGTGCGGAAGAGGTTCGCGCTCAGCAGATACCTCTCCGCCATATAATCTGCCCCAAGATTGAAACTGAGCGATTTTTCGGGCTTCAAGCCAGCCGGCTTATTCACTCTGGGTGAGCCGCTGCAAAGATGCAAATCCTCGCTGAAACCGTAAGGAACTCTAAAGCCTGTGCCAACGCTTGAACGAAGGGTCAACTCTTTTAAAGGTGAGTACCTTACCGCTAATCTGGGATTAAAGGCTTTTTCATCATATTCGATTACAATCTTCTTTTTGGGAGCGACTTTACCAGAACCGCCAAAGCTATCTTCTGAGCGATGAATATCATACCTTGCTCCTGCCACCAATTCCAGAGCGTCGCTTATGGAAAGTTCGCCCTGAAGATAAACCCCCACTTCATCGGCGTGCTTCTCGCTCTCGGAAGTGTAGGTCCCACCATAATTTGGGTCGGTATCATCCACAATTACATACCTGCCCGTCTCATCCAGCTTATTGTGGGAATATTGGACTCCTCCTAACAGGCGATGCTTTTCCAGCAGAGGATGGGAATAGCTCACATCCACCACATAGAGGTTTTCATCGGCAATGTATGGCTCCATCTCATCTATCGGGGCTACTGATTCATCAATGGGAGTTTCATCAACGTCCGGATGGGTGGCTTCATAGTCACCCAAGAAGCTGTCATTGGTGGCGTCGCGGTGATGTAAAGAGTAGGCGAGGTTAAGGGCGATTTCGTTGCCATACTGAAACTTCTTTAAGTATCCGATTCCTGCTTCATAACGGGTTGTCTTTATGTTTTCCGCGCCGGCAGAAAATGGATTGTCCCAGTCAGCCGTCTGTTCAGGCCCTCCCAAGTAACCGCCAGCGCGCCCTTCATTTGTGGTTCGCCCAGTAAAGGTAAGCTGGTCATCTCCAAACAGCTTGTACCAGTTTGCCCTCACTCCAGCGGCAACATTATCCGTCTTGACTCGGTCGGTAAAACCATCGTCGTCTTCATCAATTTCACCGCCTGTATTCTTCTGAGCAGTCAGCATGACATCCGCATTCTTCCTCCTGGTTGAAGCGGCAAAGGTGTAGTCGTTGGTGCCATACGTTCCAAAAGTGGAAGTGAATTTTACCATCGGCTCTTCGGTTGGCTTTTTAGTGATGATATTGATAGCCCCAGCGATGGCGCTACTGCCGTAAAGAGCCGAACCAGCGCCTTTGACTACCTCTATCCTTTCTATGTTTGCCGTTGGCACCTGCTGCAATCCATAGACACCTGCCAGCCCAGAGAAGATGGGTTGCCCATCTATCAAAACTTGAAGGTGTCCCGATTCCAATCCCTGCATCCTCACGATGCTGAAGTTACAGTAGGAACATTGTTGTTCTACTCTTATGCCCGGCATACCTTCTAAAGCTTCATAGAGATTCACGGCTCCTTTCGCCTTGATATCCGCGGCGGTGATAATCTCAGTGCGCACAGGAACATCCTTGAGCCGCTTCTCTGTTTTGGTTCCGGTTATTACAACCTTCCCCAAATCAAACGCTAATTCTTTTTCCTCTTTAGCCTTCTCGGCTTTCTCCTCTTTGGCTTCTTCAGCTATTACAACATTTGCCAGAAGCAGGGCGAAAACCATCACTCCCAGCAACATAACCATTAACTTGATTTTGCTTAACATGTTAATCTCCTTTCAAAAGATATGTTAGATTATCCTACATTATTAGATATGCCTAACTTCCAAAACAAAAAAAATTGCTATAGAGCCACGGATTTGTAGGCGGGTGCCCACTTTGTAGGCGCGGATTGGGTTCAGAAAAATCCGCGTAATCCCAGAAATCCGCGGCTCTAATGCGTTGCGTAAACCCTATTCCATTAATCCTTGGCTCTATAGGATGTATCAGAAGGATGAAATTCCTGTAGTCGTTTCTGACATTCCATACAGTTGCCGTGACATGCGCCTTCACCTTCGAAGGACTTTCGGATATGGCGGACAAGAAAAAATACCGCCACAATGAATATTAAAGTCGGAATCAAATATTCCATCTGTATCACCTCATTTGAAATTAGCCAATAATTTAACCGAGTCCGAACAGACGCCCGCCTTGATAGACGATGACCGAAACCACCCAGGCCAGAACCATCAAGTAGCCGGCAGAAAAGAGCATCCACTTAGTGCCGTATTCGTGACGCAGAGCGGCAATTGCTACCATACACGGCACGTATAGCAGTACGAAAACCATGAAGGACACCGCCGACAAAGGATTAAAGGCATTCCCTAAAGCTTTGACCAGCCCCGTGTCTTCTTCCTCCTCCTCTTCACCCATCAGGTCCACGCCTGGGATGAGGCTAACGGTCATTTTTACCGTGTCCACCGTCGCGCTTGCGAAGCTGATGAAAATCTCCCTCACATCTTCAATGAACGTCGGCGTCTCCTCTTCCTCTTCGGCGCCAGCTACTGCATAAATCTCACTCATGGTACTGACGACAACCTCCTTTGCTACGAAACCAGTCACCAGCGCGCCTGTTGCTTGCCAACCGCCGTAACCGGCTGGAGTGAAAACTGGAGCGATACCCTTGCTAACTTTTCCAAACAGGCTATCCGCCTTGTTTTCTACACCCCAAGGGATATTTGTCAGGAACCAGACAATGACGGAAGCTGCTAAGATGATAGTCCACGCTTTGCGCACGAACACGTAAGTCCGTTCCCACATGTGAATCAAGATGCCCTTGAAGGTCGGCAGCCGATAGGGAGGGAGTTCCATAACAAAAGCCGCTTCCTCCTTGCCTCTAAACAGAGTACGCTTAAAGAGCATGCCGCTTCCAATAGCTGCGACAATGCCCAACATATACATAGCGAAAATAACCCAACCAGAATTTTTGGGAAAGAAAGCCGCGGCGAATATGACGTAAACAGGCAGGCGCGCGGCACAGCTCATCATCGGCACCAACAACCCGGTCAGCACCCTGTCTTTCTCGTTTTCCATGGTACGTGTGGCGTAGATGCCTGGAACACTGCAGCCGAAGCCTATAAGTAAGGGAATGAAGCTCTTGCCATGCAGCCCCAGGGCATGCATGAGCCGGTCCATGACGAATGCTGCGCGAGCCATGTAGCCTGAATCCTCTAACAGCGCGATGAAAAAGTACAGGAAGAAGAGAACAGGCACAAAGACCAAAACGCCGCCGACCCCGGCGATGATACCGTCTACAAAGAGCGATTCAAACCAGGTCCCGCTTAGTTTTATAGCGCCTAAGATGCGTACAATCCAGTGGGTAATGGGCCCGCCGATAACCCCATCGACCCAATCCAGATAAGCTCCAGATACATTCGCCGTCATCTGGAAGACAAACCACATAGCGACCAGAAATATCGGGATACCCAACACCCGGTTAGTTACAATTTTATCAATCTTGTCAGAACGAGTATGTCGTATTTCCGCGGTATGATGTATCACTTCCGTACCCGCGCCGCTGATAAAACCGTACCGTCTGTCCACAATCGCTGATTCCACGTCGGTGCCGAAGATTTC
>DTYX01000607.1 GCA_012961655.1 Candidatus Poribacteria bacterium | reverse complement strand
GCATATCAATCCGTTATCGAGGGGTTCAAAGATAGCCCTTTGGCGGCGAACGCGCAAGCCAACATCGCCCACTACTACTTCAATCGCAAAAATTACGTCCGCGCTATGGAGGAATACAAAAAACTAACGCGAGCGAACTTTCCCGCAATCGACGCCAAACTATCGAGGGACGCTAAAACGTGGATAAAAGACGCCGAAAATATTTTAGCTGAATCCATCTACCGTCAAGCGGTCGCGGCGATGAGCAAAGCCGAAGATGATAAGATTTCCCAGGAACAGCGCAACAGAAACGCCGGCGAAGCCCTCGCGTTGTTCAAACAGATTATAGAGAGATATCCACAAAGCGTCTACGTCGATAACGCGACTGTATCGTTGGGCGCCGCGTATGAGATTTTAGGGCAGTAGGACGAAGCTATCGCATCTTACAAAACCATCGTTGGGCGCTATCCCAAAACCCCGCCGACGAAGGAGATTGCAACCCTCATCAACTATGCCCAGGAGCGAATTAAGGTAATTAAAACGTATCTTTGGCAGAAGGAGAAATTTGATTAAGTTCGTATCAAAAGATTGTTCCGTAATTGATACTCCTGCGCATCCGCAAACAATCTTTTCTGTTCGGCGACAATTGCCACTAACTGCTTGTTTCAGGCTTCGACGCTTCCTTTTCCTTGGCGCAATAAATCCAAGAACGCATCTAGTTTTGCCATGCCCTCAATAAGAGCGAGAATATTCCGTCATCGTTCACTTAATCATCGTTCCTCTAAAATCGTCCCAAAAGTCCTGTTACAAAATTATTAAATTTTTGATAATTGACGAAAACTATTAAATTTTTAGTTGCACAAAACAAAAATGTATGGTAACATTAAATATTAAATCTTTAATAGTTTATGGAGGAATTGTTATGCCTCGGAAGAAGTCGCCCACACTGACAGAAGCCGAATTGAGACTGATGAACATTCTCTGGGAGAAAGGCAAAGCTACGGTCAAAGATGTGGTAAGCGCATTGCCCAAGGAACAACCCTTGGCTTACAGCACTGTCTTGACCATGTTGCGTATTCTGGAACGGAAAGGGTATCTCAGACACGAGAAGCAGTCGCGAGCTTTCGTCTATTACCCAATAATCGGTCATGATGAAGCGCGCCGCAGTGTTGTTAATGAAATCGTAAGCCGTTTTTTTGATAACTCGCCGGAGTTGTTAGTTCTCAATATTTTGGAAAATGAACGAATTGATACTGAAGAGCTTGTTCGATTGAGGAAGATGATACAATCGAGTGAAGAGGAGGAAGCGTTATGATTTTCCTGAATTCTCTCGCTGGAATGGTCCGGGTCGTTGTGGAAACGTTGCTCAATAGCATTTGGCAGGGGATTGCGCTAACGGCCGTGGTTTTCTGTCTTCTGTGTGTATTTCGGCAGATTAACGCAGCGACGCGATATTTAATTTGGTTTGTAATTCTGCTTGTTGTTGTCAGTTTGCCTTTGCTCAATGGCATGCCAATCTCATCTGGGGTATCAACCATAAGTTCAGCGATATTTGGCGTTTATCAACGATTTGTCAGCGATGATTCCCAGCCAGATAATACATCATTATCTGAGAAAGCCGCTGTTAATCGGCGACCGATTCCATTTTCGCAGGAAGAGGTGAACATGCTTCAATCATCAATCCCCAATAGTCTCGAAGAGATAGCGTCAGAGGAGCGCGCCGGTGAAGTAACCCTCTCTGAGCAAACTCAAAAAGCCTCCGCGCTGGATAACTCTCAGCCAACGTCAAGGCGTTTTTTGATTCCTCTTCTGTTGGGGCGATGGTCGCTGTTGCTCTTTTTCGGTTGGATTTTGACAACAATGGGAATGCTTGTTCGAGTGGTTAAAGGTTATCGATATGCGCAGCGACTCAAACAGAGTTGTTTCCCACTCGCCCCCAAATATCAAGATAGGTTCCACCGATGGCTGAAATCAATCGGCATAAGACGCGGGGTGCGTCTTTGCGGCTCGCATGAGATTCACGCGCCGATGGCAATTGGCTTAATAAAGCCCGTAATCCTTATTCCTCGACGTCTGGTGGATGGGCTGACCGATGCGGAGTTTGACTTAGTTCTGCTACATGAGTTAGCGCATCTCAAACGTTGGGACGATTGGACCAACTTTGCGCAAAAGCTAACGGAGGCGTTATTGTTCTTCCACCCGGCTGTTTGGTGGATAGGACGTCGTTTGTACATCGAGCGCGAAATAGCCTGCGATGACTGGGTGGTCGCGTTGTCGGGCGAGTCCCGTTCTTACGCTTTTTGTTTGACAAAATTAATTGAATTTGGTCTTTGGCTCAGACGCCCAGCAGTAGCTACTGGAGCCGCATGGTCAAAGAAAAACATCACAAGGAGGATTGAAATGTTGCTCGATAAAAAACGGAATGCAACCCATCGTTTTTCTAAGCTTGGAGTTCTGGCGATACTCTGCGCGCTCACGATAGCGTTTGTTTCGTCAATCAAAATACTACCCGTTGTGGCTCTGACTGAGTCGAGTTCCTCCGCTGTTGAACCATCTTCTCAAACAAAGGAATCTGCGGAGGTTTCAGATGGTAACAAGCAGACCGCTGAAATAGGTCATGCGAGCCAAACCTCAGTCAAATCTGAACAACAGCAGTTGGTCTCCGAACTGGCAAAGGCGTTGCGCAATGAATCAGAGGAAGTTCGCCTCAACATCGTTGAAGTGCTCAAGGAGATAGGTCAACCCGCCGTCCCTGCGCTGACCGAAGCATTGAGCGATGAATCGGAAAAGGTGCGCGAAAAGGCGGCGGATGCGATAGGCGATATTGGGGAGAAGGCTCAAGCGGCTGTGCCCGCATTGATAGAAATGCTGAACGATGTATCGGAAGAGGTTCGCGTGGAAGCTGCTGATGCACTGGGAGATATGAGAGCATCGTCGCAGGAAGCCATCTCCGCGTTGATAAAAGCGCTAAGCGATGAATCTAAAGACCTTCGCCGCATCGCCGCTGAAGCCTTGGGAAATATTGGTGAACCGGCTAAAGATGCTGTGCCCGCCTTGATGGAAGTGTTGAACGACGAATCGGAAGCGGTGCGGCGTAAGGCTATCGAAGCGTTAGGCGATATCAGCGCGGCGGCTAAATCAGCCGTTCCCGCACTGATGGAAATTCTAAACGACGAATCGAAATCCCTAAGACGTAAAGCCATCGAAGCGTTGGGAGAGATTGGAACGCCAGCGGCTCCCGCAGTCCCCGCTCTGATAAAAGCGTTGAATAGCAAATCCGACGATATTCAAGAGGAAGCCTCAAAGGCATTGGGGAAGATTGGCGAGCCAGCCATCCCTGAACTGGAAAAGGCGCTGCGCTATGGCTCGAAATCGCTCCGTCGCCAAATCGCTAACTTGCTCGGTGACATCGGCGAACCCGCTGTGCCTTTACTGATAGAGATGTTGAATGACACCTCTGAGTCGATGCGGCGTGAGGCGGCTGACGAATTAGGTGATATCGGCGAGCTTGCCGCTCCTGCTGTCCCCGCGCTGATGAAGGCTTTAAGCGATGAATCGGAAAGGGTTCGTCGCGAGGCAACCGACGCCTTAGAGGATATCGGCTCGGTGGCTGCTCCCGCTTTGATAAAAGCGTTAAATGACCCATCTGAATCTGTGCGCCGCGCGGCGGCTGATTTATTGGGAGATATAGAAGCATCGTCTCAAGAAACTATCTCCGCATTGATACAGGCTTTAAACGACGAATCGAAGAAAGTTCGTTGGGAAGCGGCTGATTCATTAGGGGATTTGAAAGCAACGTCTCGAGAAGCTGTCTCTGCGCTGATACAGATATTAGACGACGAATCCGACGATGTTCGCCGCAGAGCGGTTGAAGCATTGGGCGAGATTGGAGCTCCGGCTCAAACGATTGTCCCTGCATTGATAAAGGCAATGCGGGATGAATCCGAAAAAGTCCGCCGCGAGGCTGCGAAAGCATTGAAGCAAATCGGAGCGCCTGAGTAAGGCGCTCAATTAGGCGGGATGTGAAATGCTACTGTGTTTGTGCCGTACGATGAAACTTGATTGTCTTCATATGCTCATGCTAGGAGCACTGGCTTGCCTGATGGCGCTTTTGGCGAGTTGTATGAGTTTGAAGCCGCCTGAGGAGAGAGTAAAGCGAGGAAACAGGTTGGATGTGAAATCTCAACAATCGTTTGAACCTACCTGTGGGGTTGCGTCCAGCAACCTTATCATGCGGTCAAATCCCACAAAGTATGATAGGGTATTAATCAGCAATAATGTGAACGACATCGCTGTGGACGAAGCGAATGTTTGGGTCGCTACGGACAGAGGCGTATCGAGGCTTAAAAGAGAGAGTAATACCTGGTTTCATTACACCAAAGAGGATGGACTGTCAACGGACAACGTGAACGCTGTCGCGGCGGACGGAAGCTGGGTTTGGTTCGGCACAGACGAGGGAGTGACGAGACTAGACTTGAAGTCAAACCGGTGGCGGACTTACAAGAGGAAGGACGGGTTGACCGGCAACAAGATTACCTGCATTACTGTTGACGGATATTACGTCTGGTTCGGCACTGACGGCGGGCTCAACAGATACGATAAGCGGCTGGACAGTTGGGCTGCGCGCACGGAGAGGGACGGCTTGACCAGCAACGCTGTCAGCGCTATTGTCGCGGAAAGTCAATTCGTATGGGTTGGAACTCGCCAAAAACCCGAAAGATACAAAGATAGATATGATTTCTTCTTCGCAAGCAAGAAAAAGAAAAAAGGAAGCGTCAACAGATATGACAAAACTCTCGATTCATGGAATACCTATTCCAAGAAGGATGGATTGGTGGATGATAATATAAGCGTGATAGCGGTGGATGAAGACTATGTATGGTTTGGCACCTACTCCGCTGGCGTAAGCAAATACAGCAAGACAAACCAGGCTTTCACAGGAACTTATACTAAACGCGATCTTTTATCCAGCGATAAGATTAGCGACATAGCCGTGGATGGCATTAACATCTGGTTCGGCACAGCCGAAGCCGGCGTGCAGAGGTATATAAAGCCTGTGGAGACCTGGACTAGATATACTCGTTCCGACGGCTTGGCCAGCGATAACATCAGTTGCATTGTAGTTTTTCAAAATGAGGTTTGGTTCGGTACCCTTCAAAGCGGCGTGAGCAAGTACGATAAGAAAACTGGAAACTTCACTACCTTCGTCGAAGCTGAAGTTTTGCCCGACAACAATGTTATGGACTTGGAAATCCAGGAAGCTTCAAGCAGGTTGTGGGCGGCGACTGCAAAAGGGCTTGGCATGTATGACCTGAAAAGAAAGGAATGGTCGCATTATGGGAAGGAAAGCGGTCTGCCAAGCGATTACATAACCACCGTGAAGAGTGGAAGCGGGAAACTCTGGATTGGCACTGCCCAAGGATTGGGCCGGCTGGACGAAAAGAGCTTGAGATGGAAACCGTACCTTAAAGAAAAATTCATCACGGATTTGGAAGTCGCTGATGACTCTATCTGGACGGGAACAAGCGATGGATTGTTTCGAGTTGGCGTCGATGGGAAAACGACATCCGTAGCTGAACTAAATAACAGACGGGTTACTTGCATCGAATCGGATGGGACGTATCTGTGGATTGGGACGGAAGATGGACTGTGGAAATACGATACTATTACTGGGGAAACTTTCCTCTATAGTTCCCGAAGTCGCCAAGACTTTGGGTCCTTCAGCTACGCGCAAGGCATCGGAGACAACTTTATCAACGCTCTCCTCGCAGTCGATTATGAAATCTGGGTTGGAACACGGAGCGGATTATCCAAATATGAAACGACCGACGCGTGGCACACCTATACTGAACGGAACGGTTTGCCCAGTAACAATGTACGAGCTATTGTCTATGACCCAAAGCGCAATTCTCTGTGGGTCGGAACGCCCGCTGGTCTGGCTAAATTCGGCATTGATAAAGAGACATTTACGACTTTCCTTGAGGATTATAACATCAAGACCATTGAACTTGAAGACGATTTACTATGGCTCGGCACCACTGCCGGTGTGATAGAATTTGACATTATTGCTGAGGTTAAAACCGAACACAGGTCACTTCCTGAGTCAGAGCCTTTGTGTGAACGGAACGTATCCAATCTGGCCTCTGATGGCGATGACCTTTGGTTTTCAAACTGGTCCGCTTCAGCGAACGGCGCCATCATTAGATTCGATAGACGCATGAATATCTGGAAACGTTACACTAAAGAGGACATCTTTGTGGGTGGAGAAGAGAAGCCGATTACCCGGGTCAGGTGGATATCTGTAGATATAGATTCTGTATGGTTTGCCACCGATTACGGGGTAGTGAGGTATGACAAACGTTCCGATACATGGCATCATTACACAATTTCCAAGGGCTTGGCTTCGAATGATACGCAAAAGATTGTTGTAGGCGATGGTAGTGTTTGGGTTATTGCGGCAAGCGGAACCAGGATTTCAAAGTACGATAAAGCGACTGGAAAATGGAATATCGTAACATTGGAGGGAACGCTCCCCATCGATTCAGTCAAATCCATAGCCATCGACGAAGAAGATGTCTGGATCGGGCTTTCGGCATCGGGAATACGCAGATTTAACAAAAAGACAGAAACGTGGAAGAGCTATACCGTGGCGGACGGATTAGCTCAGAACGGCGTGGGATGGATTAGCGCAGACGAGCGTTACGTATGGGTCGGACATATAGGGAGAAGCAGCGAGAGTGCGCTTTCCCGATACGATAAGGTAAAACATCAGTGGCAGACATTCTCGACGGCGCTCCTGTTGGACAACGAGATATTAAAGATTGTCATCGGAGATAGATATACATGGATTTTATATCCTACCCGCAGAGACCTCGGATGCACCCAATTCGACAGAAAGACGGAACAATGGACAACTGTTTCGCGCCCGGAAGGCGTGGATAACATCACCGATGTCATTGAAGATGGAGAATATATATGGTTTTCCACAGAAGAAGATGGAGTATTCAGCCTTCATACCGCCTCCGGTGAACGGACCCTCTTCGAGGATGACCTGCTATCCGACCGCGTGAGCGGGCAAGGATTGCTGGTGGATGAAAACTCCGTATGGGTTGGAACACCGATGGGGCTTTGTCGATACGACAAAAAATTGGAAAGCTGGATATATTATACAAAGGAGCGGACCCTGGAGGGTGAGGACGTATACGCTGTCGCTGTTGACGACAGGTACGTATGGTGCGGGACAGACCAAGGTTTGTCAAGGTATGACAAAATACGCGGGGATTGGGAAAACTTCAGAGGAGAAAGGAAAAGGAGATGGAGTTCGTCTTCCGGGCGATTGATTGATAACTTCGTCCTATCGTTGGCGGTGGATGACCGATATGTATGGGTGGGAACGATAAGCGGAGTTTCAAGATATGATAAGATAGCAACGACATGGGATAGTTTCACCAGAGAAAACGGATTGCCAGGCGAAAAAATTGTCAGTATCGCTTTGGATGATAATTATGTGTGGGTGGGAACAAATTTCGGCATCGGCAGATATCCGAGAATGACTGATGACCCAAACGCATGGATACCTTACACTGCTGAAGTTTCAATAAAGCCTGTGGATTCAAAGGAATACGTAAGCACATTGGCATCTAATGAAGTTCAATGTGTAGCCGTGGATAAAGACTATCTCTGGGTCGG
>DTYX01000606.1 GCA_012961655.1 Candidatus Poribacteria bacterium | reverse complement strand
GACTGTGCTTGACATTTTGGGCTCCGAAGCCCAAAAGTGAAATTTGTGTCCAGAAATTCCCCATGAGAAAAAATCAAAAACCCGTTTTCTCTGAGAAAACGGGTTTCTGGAAAGTTTTGATTTGTGTTCCAAGTCATTGCAATCCAACGATGGTGTATGCTATAATATTCAACACACAATTACAAATAAAGGTGGAAAATGATGACATCTCGTGAACGTTTTATCCGCACCGTGCAATTTGAATCGACTGATGTCCCGTTTGTTAAAGCTGTTGGTGGATGGGCGGAAACCAGCGAACGCTGGCGACAGGAAGGTTGGGGCGGTAGACCGTTACATGAAGTCTTCGGAACGGATATTCTCATGGGGGTTGGCGTGTACTACGGCCCCACGCCGAGATTTGAATATCGACTTGTCGATGAGGATGAGACGACGCGCGTCTATATCAACCACGAAGGCATCCTCATGCGCGAATTTAAGGAATATAGCGGCAACTCGAGTATGCCGCAGTTCCTTAAATTTCCGGTGGAAACTGAGGCTGATTTCGACAAAATCGCCGCCGAACGTCTCGGCTTGAATTTTGAACAACGCGCACCGAATAATTGGGATGCGCTGGTCGCAAATTGGAGACGACGCACCAACCCGCTGATGTGTTTCGCGGACCGATGGGGCGGTTTTTTCGGACCGTTGCGCAATCTGATGGGAGTGGAGAATCTATGTCTGGCTTTCTATGACCAGCCAGAATTGCTCGAGAGGATGATGGCGCAGCGCGCCGATGCAATCATCGCTATAACTGAACGCATCCTGGAGGACACGACTCTCGATATCTTCGCTTTTTGGGAAGATATGGCATATAATTCAGGGCCATTGATTGCCCCCGAACTATACCGCAAGTTTGCATTGCCACACTACAAACGGGTGTGCGACTGGCTGCGCGGTCGGGGCGTGGAGTTCATTGGCCTCGACAGCGACGGAGATATAAGCCAGCTTATCCCAATCTGGTTGGATGCGGGTATCAACGTTCTCTGGCCGTTCGAGGTGGCGGCGGGGATGGATGTGTGTGCTGTCAGAAAAAGATATGGACATGACTTGGCAATGTTCGGAGGTATCGACAAACGCGCTGTCGCAGCGGGAGGCAAAGCGATGCGCCAGGAAGTGGATAGAGTCATGCCGTTAGTGGAAGATGGCGGCTACTTGCCCGAGATAGACCACAGCGCGCCGCCGGATATCTCTTGGCCGAATATGTGCGAGTATATGGAATATCTGATGTACCGTCTTGGAAGAGGATAATGGAGAAATAGAAAAGCGGATAAATAGAAATAATACAATTGGAAACCGAGTTTTTCGGAAAAGCTCACAGAAGACAGGCAAGGAAGCTCCCGCCGCCGGAATTCGGATTATAGACATTATAGGCATTGTAGGCAATTTCAATGTAGGCATTTTAATTTTTATGTATCTTCCGTCTACAAATTCCCCATGAGAGAATTTCCGTCCATAAATCCCACTACTTTTCCGCGTGGGAAATTTCTGTAATCCTCCCTGTTTTATCGACAAAGGCATTCATGCTGGCTGTATCGCAAGTCGCACGTATCTCAAGTCCAATGTCGCCATTCTGGTAAACTATCTGCGCTAAAATTCGATCATTTCGTATTTTGCACCTAATCGGCGAGGTATGCTTTTCTAAGGCGTTACTGCTGAGAGATACCCCAACGCTCTGGGCATAGGCGACAATAGCGGCGCGTAACGCTCGTGAGCCATCTTTGTCAAATCCCGTCTGAGCCGCCGCTTGCGCCGCGTTGAAAATCGCCTGTTCCAGGCGCGCTTGGTCTGTTTCATGAGCAGGCCTATCAACATTTCCCTTTCGCAGCGCTAAAATAATCACACCCGTCAAAACCGCGACAAATACGATAGTCGTGATGATAACTTTGCCACGCATCTCTTTTATGCTATCCTTAATGGCGCCAAAATCCTGAACGTGATGAGGATAGAAACTACTATGCGCGTAAACTATTCTCGCCGTAAAACATAAGATTCCAATCAACACGAAAAACATAAGCATGAACCCATATAAATTTTGTCGATATCTATTTTTCACCCAATCCCACATCCTTTTTAGAAAACGGAACTATCCTGCTAATGATATATTAGCTCAAAATCTCGGAATTTGCAAGAAATTCTTGCATTAATCTTGATGTGTGATATTATATTCGAATATAGACTTCCGAAGTCTGAAAGAGAAATATGGAAAAAAATTCTCCGGATATAGTGCAACTCAAACAAAGATATGAACCCAAAAAGTCGATAATCAAGGCGCGTCTGAAAGAATTTGAATCCATCATGGAAAAAGGCGATGAGGCGATATTTGAGGAATTATGTTTCTGCTTATTTACCGCGGGTTCCAGCGCGCGGACAGGATTAAAATCGATCGATTCGATTAGAGATATTCTGATGACCGGCAGCGCAGAAGAGTTGGCGGAGCAGCTGAAGGGAATACACCGTTATGGGAAACGCCGAGCGGAATATGTTGTCCTGGCACGCAATTTTGTTCAACAAAAACTTGGTTTCAAACTGAAGCAAACGATAGAATCGTTTGGCGATAACAAAGAGGCGCTGCGGGATTTCTTTGTTCGGAACATCAAGGGCTTGGGATATAAAGAAGCCAGCCACTTTTTACGGAATATCGGCTTTAAAGGGTATGCCATTCTCGATAGGCATATCTTGCGAAATCTTCACCGCTGGGGAGTTACGGAGGAAACCGCTTCTCCGAGCAGTAAGAAGAAATATTTAGAAATTGAAGCGAATATGAAAGATTTTGCCGATGAAATTGGAGTCGATTTCGATGAACTCGACTTCCTCTTTTGGAGCAATGAAACAGGTGAGATTTTGAAATAGGAACAGCGTCTACACGCGATTACTGTACTTTAGTTTGTAGTAAGTTATCTCGACAATGTTAGATTTCCGCGTAGACCAAGATTCTATCGTAGCCGAAGTCGCTGTCGCCACTGAGGGTCGACGCTACGGGGATTCGCCAACTTAGAAAGTTAGACTACGACTTAATCTGATTTCTAACTTACATCCATCGGAATCAATACGGGGATGGTTTATGTCGGCGCGATGGGTCCTGATGAACATAGGGATTACTGAACCCGTCTCTAGCCGGAAAAATTACGCGGCATCGAAGGACTCCGAACGGAGATGATAGGCAGGGAAAAGGAATTTGCGGATTTGAAGGAGCGCGTAGATGACCTGCTCGCCGGCAGAGGACAAATCGTCTCCATCATTGGGGAAGCGGGTGTTGGCAAATCAAGACTGGTCAGCGAATAGGCGAATCCGATTCTCACGCATCACGCAATACGAAATACGCAATACACAAGGGGACGCGGAAGTGTTTTGAAGGATAGCGACTCTCTAACCAGAGCTAAAGGTGTATTTTCTGTGATGGGATTATCCGATAATATTGTTATTGCCCGAAGTTTGAGTATTATGGAAGAATCACTTGCGCAAATGGGCAGAAGGGAGGAGTTCATCTGATTACGTCTTTTCAACTTGTCGCCATGACCGAACATATTCAATACTGAAGGTTGCTGGCAAACTCTCCTTCTCCGGCAGGCCAAACCACTCCGGCATCGTTTCGCTGTCGAAGTTCAGGTGTAGGGGTTGATGCCAATGTGTGTTCTCGATGGTTCTTACGACCTGTCCATCAACGTACCACTTAATCTCATCTTT
>DTYX01000605.1 GCA_012961655.1 Candidatus Poribacteria bacterium | reverse complement strand
TTTTCGCACTGCGGCAAATGTTTGTACTGCCGGACCGGCGCCTACAATCTATGTCTTAATCGAGGCGGCGCCAGCGGCGGTGAACATTCTGGATTTGCAGAATACGGCATAGCGCATTTCTCATCGCTCTACACGCTTCCAGTAAGTTTTTCTTTTGCAGAAGGTGTTTTGATTGAGCCGCTTGCCGTTTCATATAGAACACTTTGTCAAGGTGAAGCGACTCACCACGATAGGGTGGTGATATTAGGTTCGGGCAGCATAGGCTTATTCTGCCTGGCGGCGGCGAAAGCTATCGGCGTGCAAGAGACAATTATCTCTACGAAGTATGAACATCAAGCTCAGATAGCGCAGGAGTTAGGCGCTGATTATGTGATTAGGATAACAACACAAAATCTACGAGAGGAAGTAAAGCAAATCACGAATAACCTGGGCGCAGATGTGGTAATCGAAACTGTCGCCTCACCTGAGAATTTCGATGACGCTTTGAGCATCGTGCGCCGCAAAGGCAGAGTGGTTTTAGTTGGTGGATACCATAAACCGTTAGAAGTAAATATCGGACGCCTTGTCAGTTTAGAAGCGACTATAGTTGGCTCAAATTGCTACGCGTATAGTGGAATACGGACGGATTTTGAAGCTAGCATGAAACTCATTGCATCTGGGAAAGTCCCAGCAATGAAGTTGGTCACTCATCAATTTCCACTAAGTGAAATCGCCGAGGCATTTCGAGTCGCCGCGGATAAAAATTCCGGTTCGATAAAAGTTCTTGTGAACCCATAGCCTTTTTTCCCGTAGGAGACGAGTCATCAACTCGCGCCTACGGGCAGTGCTATATCACAACTCGGGATAGTTTATTTTGCTCGAAATTCATTTCTGAGATAGCATGACAGTTTTATCTTCCTGAGAGTAAAAGTAATCTAATCTTTCTGAAAAAAGTGTAGGCAACATATAAAACCTATAAGCGATGGGTTGTTCCATCAAGAATCAAGAGGTAGCTTACTTTGAAGTAGGCTGCCTTTTTTATTTTGGATCGATTTTTGAAAACAACCTAAATCACCGTAAAGCCATTAGCTTAGACTATTGAATCTGACGCATCATTTCACTCACACCATCGACGAAAACGATTTCCGCTTCAGGTGAGCAATGCGTGGCATTGACCTCATAACCGCCTTCCTCATAAGCTTGTTGGGTTGGCAGATAACCTACAGAACCGTTGCAATATCCCACGATAAATGTATTCGCAGATGGAGAACGTCTTTTCAATTCCATGCCAATCTCTGCGAATAGCTCCCCAGGAAAGGTAATAAGCAGTAGGTCATTCAACCGAACAAGGGAAACGGGTATTGCTATATTCTCATCAGCGCCTTTTTCGACTTCCTCAGTTTTTCGAGGCACATTTATCGTTTTCGAGAATATCTGTATTGTTGCATCCACATCTTGTGTCGTCAATTGACTATTGACGCTTAGTGCATCGGCCGCTAATTCCTCGGCTAACTCACTTACGTGTTCAAAGCTCTCACCCACTCGGTGCCGTGGGTCAACGTTGCCGGATGCGCCTGTGAGAAACATAGAATCCGGCTGCCCTTTGGCTTGTTTTTCTACCAGACGTATCCCTTCGCCCATATAGTCGCCAGATATTTGATAATTATGACCTCCGAGCGTGGTGCCGTGACAACCGTAATTAAGAACGAGCGCTAGCGGATTGCCATCCATATCGTCAAATCTGATGACGCCAAGTTCTGTATCCACAGGTCCGTCTGGATTTTTACCCAAACGTATCGTTCCATCCGGCTGACGTTCTCGACGGTTCATACCCACATTGCATCGTCCTTTACCAATTCCGATGCGAACAGGCTGCAATCGTTTTTCAGCAAGTAAAACACTCGCCACCATTTTATGCTTTAACCCCTCAAGCCATTCCATATCGACATTGTCTCCGCCGGTGACAGGTCCAGAGTGAGTGTGTGTGGTGGCGACAAATATATGCTCTGCCGCGAAACCGGCGTTTGCTATCATCTTCCGCAACTCATTTATCAAGTCATTACTAATAAGACACAGGTCGTTGGCTAAAATTGCCATTCGAAGTTCGCCATCATCCATAACCATAGTGTGTAGAAATAGCGGGTCGTGCACACTCTCCGATGGCTTATTCCGCACAGCGTAGCCAGCTAAATAAGCCGGCACTTTCGGTGTAATTTCAAGTTTGGCAAATCCTGCTTTGAGCGTTCCCATAATTTTCCTCCTTCATGAGAGTAGACAAGAGCTTCAAAATGCGACATATCCACCACAAACTGGTATGCATTGACCGGTTACGTAATTAGATAGGTCAGTTACGAGAAACTCCACCACTTTCGCGCAATCCTCTGGAACGCCCAGTCGTCGTAGCGGAATTTGCGCTTCCAATGCCGAACGTGTCTTCTCATCCCCTCTACCACTGGCAATTGCTCTTGAAGAGAGAATCCAGCCTGGCGCGATGCAATTCACGTTAATGCCATAGGGACCAAGTTCCCCCGCCAGAGCGCGGGTGTACTGAATCACACCAGCTTTTGCCACCTTATACGGCATGCCGCCACCATTACGACCGCCCCACATCCCCGATTGTGAACTGACGTTTACAATACGTCCAAAGCCGGCATCCTTCATCGGTTTGCTGGCAACTTGGCAGCAAAATATGGTACCGGTCAGGTTGATATCCATGATATACCGGTAATAATCTTCTGAAGCCTCGGATGCCAGTGTGGATTTAGGTTTGCCCAACGCGCCGCCAGCGTTATTGACAAGAATATCTATCCGTCCAAAATGAGCAAGAATCTGGTCAAACATAGCTACTACATCATCGCGCTTAGTCACATCAGCTTGGATGCCCAATGAACGTCGTCCAAGCATTTCCACTTCAGCCATAACTGTCTCAGCAGTCAATTCTTCGCCATATTCCTCTGCGGCATTTAGGTTGATATCGTTAATCACGACGTCAGCGCCCAATTTGGCCAGATGCAACGCATAAGCGCGTCCCAGTCCTCTAGCAGCGCCGGTGACCAGAGCAACACGTCCGGATAATTTCAATGTGTCCATTAAATCACCTCAATTCTGCGTCAAGAAGAGAAACTAATTTTCGGTATTGTCAAACACAACCCGAAAAACTGACAGAAATAAAAGTTGGTGAATTAAGGATAACACGACATTTATTCCTTTGCAACTCAAAATTGAAAGACTTTCTTATACATCCACTCAATCGTAACGTGCTAATACTGAACTCAAAATGGGGGTAAATCAAAATAAATTTTCGCCTTGACAAATTACAGCAATTCACAGTATGATTATGGGAAAGAAAGGATAAACAATGAGTTTCCAAGCAGAATGTAGATGCACAGCTATGGGGATATTGCCGCACACAGATATAGACCGCGCCCAGAATTTAGCATTGAGCATGGATATTCCATTCTGGCCGCAGTTGCCTAAGATAAGTTATTACGAAGATATGTATGTCCAGGCATCGGAGAATTTCCCTGGCATTGTCGTGGATGTAGATGCCAAACTTATATCTCTTGACACGGCTAAGTTCTATGAAGATTTAATCAGGTATGCCGAATACCAGTCTACAGACTCCATTTTCGATATATCACCGCAATATTCGCAAGTCTATCATGCTTTTCTCGCTCTTGACTTACAAGAATATCCAGCCATCCGAGGTCAAAGTACCGGACCCATTAGTTTTGGCTTGAGTGTCTGTGACGAAAACAAACGTCCGATTATCTACAATGAGGACGTTCGGACAATCCTCTTTGAATTTTTCAGGAATAAGATTAACATGCAATACCACACGCTGAAACGGAAAAACGACAATGCTTTTATGTGGATAGATGAACCTGGGTTAGAGATGCTCTTCACCAGTATCACAGGCTATCCAAGTGAAAAAGCGCACGAAGAAGTTGCCGATTTATTAGAAACTATTGACGGTATAAAAGGCATTCATCTCTGCGGAAATCCCGACTGGAATTTTCTGCTCACTTCCAATATTGATATGCTCTCTTTTGATGCTTATCTTCGCGGTGAGATATTTTCCAAGTATACCCATCAAGTTCGACAGTTTCTTGAACAAGGCAGGATTATCTCTTGGGGGATAGTTCCGACGTACACAGAAGTTTTGCAAGAGGAAACAGTGGAAAGCTTGACCGCAAAACTGGAAAGCTACTGGCGCGTTTTGGAGTCTGAGCATCTTGATTGCCAGACCATTGCAAAGCAGTCCCTCATCGCGCCAGCTACATGCTGCCTGATGAACATGGATGGAGCAGAAACAGTCGAGAGAGCCTACCGTATGGTTCGAGATATATCTGAGACATTGAAAGAGAGATATTACTGAAGTCAAGCATCGTGATTTGGCATAAAAATTGTCCATATAAAATACTATCATAATTTTTCAACGATGCAACCATCGTCTCGGACGTGATGTTCATTTGTTCATTTCTAGACTGACCCGAAAACTCAGCCTCATTAAAATGCCTACATTGCCTACAATGTTAATTCCGAATTCCGATTTTGATTCATGCGACATTCTCTCAATTTTCGGGCGAACCCAGTTAGTTCATTTTGGTTGAAAATCCTATTTAATTCTGATATAATCTTGGAACTTAAATTTTATGGAAGAGGAATCGATAATGAATGAGCAGATAACAGATGAACAACAGGCGCGTGAACGTACAGGCCCACCCTGGGAGAATAGAGAACGATTGGGATTTTTTACCGCCATCTGGGAGACAATGAAAGGCGTTCTCATCAATCCTGGTCGGACTTTCGCCGAAATGAGAACCGAAGGTGGAATTGGTGCGCCAATCTTATATGCCATAATTTTGGGAGGCATCGGCGGAATTGTCGGGGTAATATGGCAAGGGTTAATCTATACTCTAAATTTCATGGTAAATCAAGAAATCGCTCAATATGCTGCTAACGCGACCCTATTAGCTTTGATGGCTATTTTCATGCCACTCATTGTTGCTATAGGACTTTTCATCAGCAGCGGAATCGCCCATCTGTGTTTGATTATCGTCGGCGGCGCCAACAAAAGATTTGAAGCAACATTCAGGGTATTTGCCTATACAAACGGCTCAGTAGCTCTATTTCAAATTGTCCCCTTTTGCGGCGGGATAGTTGCGGGTATATGGGGAATTGTATGCAATATAATTGGTCTTAAAGAGGCGCATGAAACCACAACGGGTAAAGCGGTTCTGGCGATTCTTTTACCGGCAATTTTCCTTCTTTTCTGCTGTGGGGGAGGGATTTTGCTCCTTCTGATTTTGGGCATAGGTACCACTGGCGCATTATACGAGTATTTTGCATGAAACGGAATAAGAAAGCGATTTTTCCCGAAAACTCGATTTCTACGTGTTTTTATAATCATGAAAATTCATCTGAGAAAATTAACTCCAAACGCTATCGACCATGAGATGATTTGGGGCGGCATCGGGCTGCTCGTTCTCCTAACAGCCCGATTTTTCCCGTTTTCATTACTTCCTAAGTTTAGTTGCCCCTTCCATATTCTCACAGGTTACCCTTGTCCTTCATGCGGTATGACTAGAAGCTTCATTCTGATGGGGCATCTGAAATTCTTGGAGGGTTTGAAGATAAATCCACTTGGAGCATCGCTTTTTATCTTTATCGCTACTTTCGTCGGATATGCATTCATCGCCATCATATTTCGTCTACGTCGCATCAGACTTCAAGTCACAGAAAAACGGGAGGGCATTTTTATCAGAATAGCGTTTATTTTGGTCATAATTATCAATTGGATTTTTTTGATAATCGCATAAACTCTTCTAACAAATTATCTAAGAGTTTATAGTCAACTTCTGCCTTAAACAGTGGGCCATCTTTCAATGCCGGCGTCTGCTCTTCATACGTCGGTCTAGCATGCTTGCAAATAACGCCGATGGGAATTTTATCGCCCCCGTAAGACGAAGTCGTCGGTGAGCGAAGCGAACACCCCTGCGATTTTTGGAAGGCGGTGATTTTATCCGTTGGGTCGTAATCGTCCTCCAGTTTATACACTCTATCTCTATACCAGGCGAAAGTGTTAACTCGGTTGAATGAGATGCACGGTTGTAATACATCGACTAATGAGAATCCCTTGTGTTGAATCGCGGTCTGAATCAGTTTGGAAAGGTGTTCTATATCGCCAGCAAAGCCTCGGCTGACGAAACTCGCATTTGCCGATATCGCGAATGCTATCGGATTGAATGGCGAGAGAATTACCCCTCCAGTCTGAAGTCTGGTTACAAATCCCAAATCAGAGGTGGGAGAGGCTTGCCCTTTGGTCAATCCGTAGACCTGATTGTTATGCGCAATCACGGTGATGTCAGGGTTTCGTCGGATGGTATGGATAAAGTGATTGCCGCCTTCACCATACAGGTCGCCGTCGCCGCTGGTGGCGATAACTATCAGATTGCGATTGGCTATCTTGGCGCCAGTGGCGTAAGACAACGTTCGCCCATGTAAACCGTTGATGACGTTGCATTTCATGTAGTGGGGCAATTTCGCCGCTTGCCCAATTCCCGAAACGAGCAAAACTTCGTGCGGTTCTATCCCCAATTCCACGAACGCCATTTTCAACGCTCTGATAATCAAAAAATTGCCACATCCTGGACACCAGGTGATTTCTACACTTTCTGCATAATCATCCATCGTAACCATAGAATTTACCCCTCCTCCTTTACTGCTCTGACGATGTAACCGGGACTGAACGGCCGGCCGTCAAATTTTAAGATTTTTCCGCTGATTTCTACGCCCGTTTCGGCGCGGATTAGATGCGCCAACTGCGCGGTGGCGTTGCCTTCGACCGCGAATATCTTCTGTGCCTTTTTGAGAATATCTGAAACCGCTTCGGCGGGAAATGGCCAGATTTCGCTGAGATGCATCATTGAGACGTTCATTCCGTCTCCGTTCAATATATCGACTGCCTCTCTAATAGAGCCATAAGTAGTCCCCCAACCCACGAACATCACTTCTGCATTTTCAGGTCCGTAGGTGGTCGGCGGTTTGATTTCTGCTTTAGTTCCTTCGAGTTTGCGGAGGCGTTTCAACACCATCTTTGTGCGAATTTGAGCATCTTCGGTGATATGTCCATCCTCCCTGTGTTCGTGGCTATCGTTGATAACCAAGGCTCTGGTTTGCCCTGGCAGAGCTCTGGGGGAAATCCCGGATTCTGTTATCCTATATCGCTTATATTCTTCGGGATTAATCTCTTCGTCAGCAAGAATATGCCTTTCGATGGTAATTTTAGAGAGGTCAAATTTGTCCACCGTCATGGAGGAATCCGCCAGATGCTGGTCGGAGAGAACGATAACGGGAAGTTGATATCTCTCCGCCAGGTTAAATGCCTTGGGGATGGCGTAGAATGCCCCCCCATACGGATCAACTTAAGGGCGAGACTCCCATCGCGACAGGCTTTGGAGAATTAAATGAGTCCGCAAAATAAAGGCGAAAGAGGTTTTAGA
>DTYX01000604.1 GCA_012961655.1 Candidatus Poribacteria bacterium | reverse complement strand
ACGTTCTGTTGTAAGGGGCGGTTAGAACGAAGGTTGTCCAGGATTATCTAAGATTTTGGGCAACTGTAGATACCACGAAGAACTGGTCCAAAAGAGCCTGAAATGGAATAAATTCACCACCGGCAGAAGATTGCACATGGAATGGAGGTGAGGCGATGAGAAGATGGTTGGTGTGCCTAATTGGTGTGCTTCTACTGGCATCCTGTCAGCGTGATGGGCAGATGTCTTCAACATACAGAGGAATTGAAGGAATGATATTGATTCCTTCTGGAGAATTCATTATGGGAACAGATGATACTAATTCTCCAGCAGACCAGCGGCCAGCACATCAGGTCTATCCGGATGCGTTTTACATAGACAAGTACGAAGTGACTAACCGGCAGTATGAACAGTTTATTATAGCTGGTGGTTATCAAAAAAAACAGTTTTGGACAGAAGAGGGTTGGGAGTTCATCACGAAGAAGCAGATTGACAGGCCGCTCGGACTAGGAACCAGATATCTCAGTGCTGCACCCAACCAACCTGTGGTGGGCATCAGTTGGTACGAGGCAAATGCTTATGCTCGTTGGGCAGGAAAACGTTTGCCAACGGAGGCAGAATGGGAAAAGGCATCGCGAGGAACAAATGGAAAAAGGTATCCATGGGGAATGGAAATGGACTTTACTAAAGTCTTTTACCATTTTGGTAGGGATCCAGCGATTGTAGGAAGCTATCCGGCAGGCGTTAGCCATTATGGGGTATTCGATATGGCAGGAAACGTGTGGGAGTGGTGCGCCGATTGGTATGATGAAGCATATTATCTTAAAACCTCACAGCGAAATCCCAGAGGACCCGCTCAAGGAACGATGAAGGTGATGCGGGGAGGAAGTTGGAATTCGAGCAGGATGCAAATGCAGTGTACTTATCGTGATTCCAACAACCCCGATTACAGGAATACCAATATCGGTTTTCGATGTGTTCGAGATGCGAAGTGAGTCTGGGTGCTTTGATACTTCGTTTGCAGTCGAATCGTTAAATGGTTCAAGCTATTGATAGCAACATATTACTGGAGGGATTATTATGAAGACTAAAATGAAAAGACTATTTGTCTGTTTGCTTGCAACACAGATTGGATTAGCCTTTTGTGAGGCTGTGGAATTTTCTTGGGAAGATTTTCTGGAAGGCCTTCGCTTGGCTCAAGTTGAAATCACCAGTGGTGAATTGAAAATCATCCACAAACTTGATGCACTTCCCAGCAAATCTCAAGAGGCGGCAAGCGCTGAGGCAGAAGCCGTTATCCAACAGATGGAGCAGCAGTTTTTGACGTTGCCACCTGACGTTCAAAAACATCCCCGCCATCGCACGATGCATGAGCGAAATATCCGGTTATCTCGCAAATACCTGCCTCAGATGATTGCCGGAGAAATACATGTACATGAAGAGTGGAATCTTGCCTTTGAGGTTGCCTATTTTTCTGCAAAAACGAAAGAACCAATCTTTGCTCATCGATTAGTTCAAAAAGACAAGAGAAAATATACCGATACGGAAGAAGCGGAATTCTATGTTGGAGGATATACGAGAAGTGTCATTTTTGATGGGATACATGCGCTCGTGCTGCCCGAAGCATCTCCGAACGTGATAAGTTCTCCTGAAACACCTCCCGCTGGCTCTCCGGAATCTTTCAATTATGAGATTCGGCAACTGATAGGTAGATGTATTGAGACCAATCTACGAAAGCAAGATATAGAAACCTTTGCCCCAATAAAAGACGGTCAAAGTGAATATCTGCTCGCCTTTCGGATAGGAAAAGAGAAGCAGATTCTCAAGAAAGCTATTATTGATGTAGAGAAAAGCTTTTGCGTCAAGCGCATTGAGTACTTCATCACTCCTGACGCCCAACAACCATATTCCGTTGTCGAGTTTCTGGAATATCGTAGATCAAAAGCGGGCATCTGGTATCCACAGAAAATTAAGCGAGTCGGTTATAGGATAAAAGGAACGACCAGACAAATTAGTAGTATTGAGGAGTGGGATATTGCAGAAGTTCGGTTTAATGTCAGTTTTCCAGACGACTTCTTTCAGATTCCAGAAAAACTAAGGCAATTTATCCAATAAGCTGCAATCGCTGTTTAAGCTTGTTAATCCCTGTTACAGAAAACAGACAAGAACAACTCTGTTTTAAAACCTGAGGTTGTTCTCACACATTTTCGCGAGATTAACCTCATATTTTGCTGGTGGGCAGTATCAAAGTGGGCTAGTACCACATATCACATATTATTCTAATGAAGGAGGGAAAAAACAATGAAGAGGCTAACCACCCTTTTAATAATCTGCGCTGTATTTTGCATTGTGACTCTCAGTTATGCTGCTTCTGTGCTCACTCAAAAGCAGATGAGCGTTGTTTTGGGTGCAGCAGAGTGTGAACGGTGCATCCCACCTGGGGCGTGGACGGGACCTTCACCAAGCTGTACTGGTCAACAGTGTAGTACTCACACGGATTGCCCCTCGACGGTCCAAACACGAACCGGAGGATATTGTAGTGGTACCAACAAATATTACGATTGTGATGGTAGCCATGGTACATATCTCGGTCGGACTGTATATTGCAAATGCACCAATGGGCAATGTCAAGGCGGTTACCACTATCAGCTATGGAATATGGGCCCCGATTGTAGTGAGACGCAACGTGGTTCGACCTGCTCTTAAGTAGCGGGGGATACAATATCGCCACAATCCCACCAGCAAACAGTGTGGGCATACCAAATGTATGCTCACGCTTTCTATTCTTTCAAAATCTTTGTTCTTAGGAAGGATGAAAAAAATGAAAAGAGTAAACTGGCTGCTTTTATTGAGCTTTGTCGCATTTGGTATTTTCGTTGCGGCAATCCTCAGTTATTTCCGGATGAATCAGTCAATATCCACACAAATTTTAGAAAACTCAGAAGATTTAAACATCTCAAAATCTGAAGATAGCATTGCTTTAGATGCCAGGCAAACCGGTACACAAAGACTACCCACTACTGACAATCAGGAGTGGGAAAAGTTCGTACAGGAACTTGAACAGTGGTTTGAGGAGTTGGACAAGAAAGAGGAATTGGACCAATCTCGGACAGCAGATTTGCCAGCACAAGATGATATTGAATT
>DTYX01000603.1 GCA_012961655.1 Candidatus Poribacteria bacterium | reverse complement strand
CATCTCATCGACCAGATTGAAGCCCCCTTGTCAGAGTAATCGAGAAGCTTATCCCGGTTTTCACCAAGTCTATGAAATTGGAAGACTATTGTGAACAGAGAACAGATTTAAGTAATCCAGAAGTGCAAAGGAGAAACAGATGAAAATTGCTAGAATTGACCAATTCTTTCCCCGCCGGCGGACGCGGCTTGTGAAAATAACAACCGACAGCGGCCTGGTCGGTTGGGGGGAGACCACTCTTGAAGGCAAGCCGAAGAGCACTACTGCGGCTGTTGAGGAACTCGCCGATTACCTCATCGGTAAAGACCCTTTGCGGATTGAACACCACTGGCAACACATCTACCGCTCAGCTTTTTATCGTGGAGGTAATGTGCTTATGACGGCTCTGTCCGGAATCGACCAGGCGCTTTGGGACATCGCGGGCAAACAGTATGGTGTGCCTACTTATCAGTTACTAGGCGGCGCTGCTCGAGACCGAATCCGCGTTTACGCGCATTGGGGCATCGGCAGCTTGGCGGATGAGGGCAAAGCGCGCGCAAAGGAGCGTCTCGAAATGCTGCAGAAAAAGGGAGGCTATAAGGCTTTTAAGTCCGGCCCCGGCGGCAAATGGCGGGCGCATGAGCCGCCGGCCGTCATCGACGCTTTTGTCGAACGCGCTTACCTTATGCGAGAGTGGGTCGGCCCGGATGTCGAAATTGCTTTTGACTTTCACGGCAAGATGACCCCGGCGCTTGCCATCGAAATCTGTCACGAGATTAAGGGCATGCGACCGATGTTCGTCGAGGAGCCGGTGCCGCAGGAGAATGTCGATGCGTTGAAATTGGTCTCAGACCACGTACCGTTCCCGATTGCGACCGGAGAGCGTCTACTGACCCGCTGGGGGTTCCGGGAAATTTTCGAGAAGCAGGCAGTCGCGTATATTCAGCCCGACACATCGCACGTCGGTGGGATTACAGAACTAAAGAAGGTGGCAAACATCGCTGAAATATACTACATGCACATCATGCCTCACTGCGCTATTGGTCCGGTGGCTTTTTCCGCTTCTCTGCAAGTTGATGCGGTTGTGCCGAATTTCCTGATTCAGGAGCAGGTTGATAGTGGTCTTGGAGATGGGCTGTTGAAAGAGGACTGGCAAGTCAAGGACGGCCATATCGAACTGCCGAAGAAGCCCGGGCTTGGTTTTGAGATTGATGAGAAGGAGGCTGAACGGGACTGCGGCGTCTACGAAGAAGAGTTGGGCGGCGGATTCTACTACGAATCAGATGGCAGTGTGGCGGACTGGTAAAAATTTAACCATTGTTCAAATTATGTCCTGTAACCTTTCGTGAACTGTAACATCATCAAACCGAGGAGGGAAATAAAATGTATTATGCCACACAAAACTGCATGACGGAATGGTCATTTGCATCGAGTAAAACCTACCACGACCCATTCAATGAGGTAACTCTTGATGTGATGTTCACTGACCCTGATGGGGAAGAACATCGAGCACCTGCATTTTGGGCAGGTGAGCGGACCTGGCGCGTGCGTTATACTTCGCCGAAAGTGGGTGCGCACCGCTGGCGGTCAGTCTGCTCTGACACCGCCAATCCAGATTTGCATGGACGGGAAGGTGTGTTGGAAGTGAAACATTATCAAGGAGATAATCCACTAATGCGTCATGGGGCACTACAGATGAGCGCCAACCGCCGCTATCTGGAACACCTCGATGGCACACCGTTTTTCTGGTTAGGCGATACGTGGTGGATGGGTTTGTGCCGCCGATTGCGCTGGCCGGGGGATTTTCAGAGGTTGACCGCCGACCGAGTGGAGAAAGGGTTTTCTGTGATTCAGATCGTTGCCGGGATTTACCCGGATATGCCGGCGTTCGATGAACGCGGCATGAACGAAGTGGGTTTCCCTTGGGAGAAAGATTTCACCCGTATCAATCCCGCTTACTTCGACATGGCAGACCTCCGCATCGATTATCTTGTGCAGAAAGGTTTAGTGCCGTGTATCTTCGGTTGCTGGGGTTACTATTTAGTCTGGATGGGTGTGGAAAAGATGAAGCAGCACTGGCGTTATCTAGTGGCGCGCTATGGGGCGTATCCGGTCGTCTGGTCTCTGGCTGGCGAAGGCAGCATGCCATACTACCTGTCCGAGTCGCGCGAAAAAGACCAGGAGTTCCAGAAAAAAGGCTGGACGGAACTCGGAGCTTATCTGCGAAACATCGACCCATATCATCATCCGGTGACCATCCATCCTGGCGACACCGCTCGTAACGTAGTTGAGGACCCATCACTGCTGGACATAGATATGCTCCAGACCGGACACGGCGACCGGGGCAGTATACCCAACACAATTCGGTTGGTGAAAGAAGGATACGTCGCCACACCGACGATTCCGGTCATCAACGGCGAGGTCTGCTATGAGGGAATTGGCGAAGCATGCCGGCAAGAGGTACAACGGTTCATGTTCTGGGTATGTATGTTGTCGGGCGCCTGCGGGCATACTTACGGCGCAAACGGTATCTGGCAAGTCAACACGCAAGAACAGCCTTACGGTCCATCGCCGCACGGTATGTCCTGGGGTGACACCCCTTGGGATGCGGCGTATCAATTGCCAGGGTCGAAACAATTGGGATTAGGGAAGCAGTTGCTGCAACGGTATGATTGGTGGCGATTTGAACCGCACCCGGAATGGGTGGAGAATCACGCAACCGCGGAGAATTACAATGCCCCCTATGCTGGCGGTATCCCCGGTAAAGTGCGAGTCATATTCCTGCCCAGCGGAGTGTGGGGGGTAACATTGAAGGGCATCGAAGCGGGTATCCGATACCGCGCCTTCCTTTTTAATCCGACGAGCGGACAGGAACAGGAGATAGGAGCAGTGACACCAGAGGAACAAGGCAACTGGCGATTGCCGCTATCTCGAGCTCCCATCTATCAGGACTGGGTACTGGTTCTGGAAGCAAGTGAGTGATATTTTGGGCTTTCATCTCATGAAGTTGGCGTTCTAATTCTCAGTACATCGAAAACCATTTTGACACCGTTATCATTCTAACCTTCCATTCATTGACGAGGTGATTGGATGGATGGAAGGTTGGAAGAGTGGAAGTTCTTCTCCTGCTTCCGTGTCAGACAAAGATTCTACGGATGGAACTAAAGGTACAAATGCTCGTTTTTGATATACTGATTATATTAAGCCTAAAATAGTAT
>DTYX01000602.1 GCA_012961655.1 Candidatus Poribacteria bacterium | reverse complement strand
TCAGTATAAATAAATGATTCTATTGAACCTGGTTAGTAATTTTGATTTTCGGTAACTAACAGGAAAATTAGCGTCTTCCTTCGTTCTTAAAGTCATAACCTTTGCCTTGAGCGCTCTAACTGACCCAACAACCCATCCTTTCGTTCTGTGTTTTGCCTTCACTAAATCATAATGCATAAAGCCCATCTTTTCATTACATTGCTTAGTAGGATTTTCTTCCCACACTTTTGCTCTCCTAAGCAGAATCGTATATTCCAAAGAAGCAATGAAAGGCATGTAATTCCTACAAACCATTGCTATTGCATCTGACCAATGACTTTTTTGTAAGCCAATATTCCTTCGCCAATATGCCGTCATCCACCCAACCGTAAGCCGAAGGCGTCGGTGAGCGAAGCGAACACACCTTTCTATAGTTAGCCCTTCCCTTTTTAGCAGTTCGTAAATGTACCACTTTCCCTGCATCAAGTGCATTGGATATTTGAAAGTTTTAGGTTTCTTTTTTAGCGCCCACTCTTCTTTATGAAGGGAATCATGGCATTCCTTACAGAGAGTTATGCCATTTTGGGGTGTATCAGTTCCACCATCAACTCTTCGCAAGATATGATGAGCGTTGAGTTCTTCTTTAGCGCCACAGCGCTGGCAAGTGTATTTATCACGCCATAAGACCTTGGCTCGAAAGTTTCTGCCGAGATATTCGCTAGTTTGAAATTCAACTCCTACTAACTCTTTTATTGAAGAAATATCAAATTGTCCCTGTTCAATGATTACTTTTGTGATGTTTAACACTTTCTTTAAATCCTTTATTACTCTGACAATCGATTCCTTTCTCTGTCTGATTGAAGGTTGTGGTACTTTCTGTTTACGATTGTTGTATCTGGCTTTCCTATGTCTTAACTTACGAGAGCGACGCGTCCTTCTGTAGGAAGCGCGCTGTTTGATTTTTCGTGAGACGTCAGATCTAACTTCAACTGTTCCTCGAAAGACAACTTCTTTTGTCTTTTCATTAACTACAGCAATTCCAACATGCTTAGCGCCATCATCTATTCCAACAGTGAACCAACCAACTGGCTTTTCAATAACTCGATTTAGTTGGATAGTAAATGGCACAACTCTTTTTACCTTAGCCTTTCCATTCCTCAATAGCTTTCTTGCTCTTGCTGGATGGGTAGGCAGTAGAGGTTTTCCTTCCACGTCAATTACGAAAACTTTTGGTGTCATTTAAGACAGCTCCTAAAAGGGAGATTGTTATCCTCGTCAATGTGCGTCTGTTCTTTGTTTAAGTTGGATTGAGCATTCTCACCAACCGTCAGAGCCTCAAGCTGGATACACTCAAGGGTGACTGCCTTTTCAGACAAAACCTCAAATCAGCGAAGGCGCAAATTTGAGGCTCCCGAGAATCGGGACAGAACACGTAGCAGGATTATCCTAATATTTCACCTTCCCAAAATTCGGGATTCAGCTTATTTCCCTGCTGAGACTCGAAGCCATGCAAACAGCAACGGCGGTTTACGCCAGAAAACCGCTGAGCGCAGCGAACACGCCCTTCGGCTTAGCGTAGAAAACCTCAAAAACATATAGAAAAATATAAGTTTTTGCTGCTACAGAGCTCCATGATGTGACCTTTTTACGTATTGCGTACCTGTGTCATTTTGGCTTATTTTTTAAAGTACCGCGCGGCAGTTTCCATCCACTCGCTTTCCAAATCGCGCGAAACTGCGGAATTAATTTGGACTTTTGGAGGAATTTTCGGCGTCCAATCTCCGCCGATGTTTACCGAACCGTATTCCTCCCAGGCTTGTTGCAGAGAAATGCTATCGACGATGCCTTTTTGAAGTCCATCCTTGGCATCTTGCCATGCTTTGACAAATCCCTCTTTTATCAGAGTAGTTTCGATCGGAATCCAAACATATCCCCCTATGGCGGTGTATAACTTATTCGGTATTCCGAGTTCTTGGGCGCGTTCCAAAGTCAAACCTCCGACATCGAAGGCCATTAAAACGTGGCCGACCTGTTGAATTAAAGCGGTATGGATTCCCGCCGCTTCAAGCAACGCGCTATACAATACAGTGCTATCGTCGCAATCGCCGAAAATCATGGTTTTCCCCGCGTCAGGGCCTGCCCTTGAACGAAGTGAAGGATTTTGACTATTCTCGGCGTTGAACAGGGTGAACTGCCGTAGCATCCCCTGGGGAAATTTAATCTCATCTTTCTGGCCGCTGCCGTAAGGGATGTTAGAATCTATTGCATAATTCATACCATGTAGGGCGTCGAACAACAACATCGCCTTATATAAATTTTGATTCAATGATGTCTCCGCTAGTTCCGATTCATACAGCCCGAGCACTCCCAGAGCGAATTCACGAACCGCTTTATTTTCCGGCGAAATAAAAGCAGCCAATTTAGCGATATCGTCGAGTTTCGCGTTATTTCTCCCATGAAGCAGTAAAGTCGCGGATGCTGTCGCTTTTCTTCTACCTTCATCAGTTATATCGATGACCTCTATCGTAGCCTCAACCGTTTTCGGCTGGGTAATGGTAAGCGCCTCATCGGTCAAAACTATTCTCCGCAACGGCGCTGATATTCTTTGCCTCGGTTGTAGTTGAAGTTGGCTTATAACATCGGTGCCCTTTTTTCCAACGTATTTGTCGATGTACAGTTTTACCTTCAATGATATGGGCTTATTGGTGATATTTTCCAGCCAGATTCTGCCGATTGTATCTTCGGGTTCGAAGGAGTAGAATCTATTCAAGTCCGCCTCTGAATAGAGGACGGGGGCGTAATCCTCCAACACAATCTCTTTGGCGGCGTAATTGGGTCTATTAGCGTAGTAATATTGATGGATTGGATAGATATCCTTTAATCGAACTTTTTCAATTCTAACCGGCGGTCTCTGAAACTCGAAGGCGAGAGATAGTGAAAATAACAGCGTTGAAGGCAGCGTCGGCGGAATGACGTAGGCGTAATTAAAATTCATCCATCTGTACTTAATTGTGCCGCCTACGGAATACGTCGGATATTCGGACGTATGCAAATCTTTCTCGATTCCCGCTCTGATATTTAAGATGTCATGCGGGGAGAATTCAGCCCCAACGTGAATCCTGTCATCGACGCTTAGCGCCAACAGCCAATCCCCTATCGGTTTATAAGCGAGTCCCCATCTGTAGCTGGGGGAAAAGATAGTGTCGCTTGCGCCCGTATCGTATTTGACGCTCGTCCCGCGGCTGAATTTACCCGATTTTAAACCAAGCGCGTCGGCGGCGACAAATCCGAAGGTGAACTTGTCCAGAAACTGGGTCCGTCTTCGAGCGAAGCGAAAGGGCAAAAACATAACGCCAAAATCCGTCCCCCAGCCTGAAGATGTCCCGACAGAACTTCTATCATACGACAGGTTATTGACGATATATTTAAGGTTGACGCCGACGGAAAAATCCTCGAGCGGTTGATAACTATAGGAAAAATTCACTTCATTTTGTGAAAAATTAATCTCCTCATCCTCTATGCCGAGGTGGGTCCAATCCATGCCAATGGCTAATTTCTCCGAAGCCGGAACGATTACGCTGAGATAATTAGTCGTACCCACATCGAATAATTTCGCGCGCATGAGGTTGATGGTATACCGCCCCAACAGCGAAACGCCCGCGGGGTTCCAGCTAATCGCCGCGCCATCATCCGCCACAGCCGTAAAAGCCGACCCCATCCCAATCGCTCTAACTCCCACTGGCAGTTGCTCTTCGGGAAAAACCACAGGGGTGAAGAGAAAAATTGACATAATTATTGTTGTGAGTAAGGGACTCCGGAATGCAGAATGTGACCACGAAAAGCGCAAAAAAAACGCGAATGGCGCGAAAACTTTCGTGATTTTCGTGTCCTTTCGTGTTTTCGTGATTAAATTCCGAAATCCGAAATGTTCCCCCTTTGGAAAGGGGGTTAGGTGGATTTCCGAAATCCGAATTCCGATTAGTCGTTCCATACAAACACACTTTTTTGCATGCGCTTATCAGCGACATTAACTACAACGATATACGCCCCGCTCGGCACAATCCGTTGGTCTTCATCTCTGCCCTCCCATACCAGCGTTTGCCATGCCTGGGACATAAACCGCTCCTTTTGCAGGGTTCGCTTAAGTCGTCCCGCCATATTGTAAATCTTGACTGTTACATCGGACGCCTGTCCCAGCCGAAAGGAGATTCTCGCGCACTCTCCTCGCTTTGGCGAGAAGACCCGCGGCTGGCATGCGAGGTCTGAAAGCGAAGCATCAGTGCCGCTGTTTAGCGCGGTTTTCATCCGCATCAACGCATATCGACCGAGTTGCGTTACCGGCGCCGCCACGCTCCCTTTTGCCTTATCCATTGTACCGCCTATCAACTGGAAAGTTTTATCTTTTTCGTTCCAGAGCAACAGCGCCAACGTATCATTTGCCCAGAGGTCGATACTTTCAGGATAATGAATTATAATTGTCGCCGGTTTGATGTGCTTAAATCGGACGGCGCGCGGCTCGAAATCATAGGCGATGCCGGTGTGGGCAAAGCCCGAGGGAGCGGGAAGAACATCGATATCTGGCGCGGGATTGATAGTTACAACCGGCGCTTCAGAGAGACTATTAGGCGGTATGATGAGTTTCGCTTTGGCGTCATTGTCCATAGCTTCACCGCCTGTCGAACGTAAAATGGGGGCTTTAACGTTTACCGTTATCCTCGTTTCACTCTGATGCTGAGCTTTGTCCCTGACCCTCAATCTAATGGTGTACTGCCCGGCGGAGCTTGGAGTATTCCAGACAGCTAGCAAATTATCCCGCACCTCTTGCAGAAATGAAGTTTCAGAGGCGGAGTTCCATCTTTGCGGGGATTCTCCCACGCCGTATTCTATGACGTATTCCGCGAAGTTTTCATCGGCGGCTGTGCCGATTATTCGGACCTGTTGTGGGACTTGTTGATAATTCGCCGGTTGGCTGATGAACGCTTCAGGCGCTTTATTATCAACGATGACAGTTCGCACGACAGACCTTTTATGTCCAGTTTTATCAAAGGCGGTCAGCAGGATGACATAATCGCCATTTAAGGGGTTGTCCCTGAACGAAGTTAAAGATTGCACTCCCGCCGAAGTATCCCAAACCGCAAGCAGACTATTCTTTTTCGGCATAGTCTGAGATATTTGCGGAAGCGGTATCTCGTGCCAATCATCGCCATCGCCTTCCCGCTGAAAAGCGAGTTCATAATGTTCGAAATTGTCGTCTTCCGCTGTGCCTATTATCTCGACGACATCCGACAAGATTTCTCCCTCCTTGGGGGCGACTATTTGCGCCTCAGGGAAGATATCGTCGAGGATGACCGCGATAACATCATTGCTTTCCAATCCAGCTTTATCCCAAACGGTCAACCTTAAGAGATATTCCCCGTCGAATCCCGAAGTGTTCCAACTTCCCAAAATGTTTCCATCCACCGGTTCATCGGAATCGCTTATCAATCGCCACTGTTCCACAGGTCGTTGGGAATATTCCAGAATATACCTCTCGAAGTTCGCATCCCGCGCTGTGCCCGAAATTACAGTGCGATTGCCGCTCGACAGAGTTGTGCCGTCGCCGGGCAAGTCTATTTCCGCAATCGGAGGGGTGTTATCTATCTTTATCGATATAGCTGTTTCGTTGGTATAGCGGTTATCGTCCTCTGCGGTCAAGCGTAAAATGTAGTCTCCATCGGGAATATCGACGGTGTTCCAAGCGGACAGGATATCATTTTTTATCGGAAAGTTTGAGCGTTTGATTAATGTATAATCGTTAGGATGAGTTTCAGCAGCGTATTCGAGGGTAAACTCCGATAAAGTGCTATCGTCAGCCGTGCCGATAACGTCGATTTCTCCGCTGATAATCTGACCCGCTTGCGGTTGGATAATCCGAGTAATTGGTCGAGCGGTGTCATTCTTCAAATCCAGGGTAACCTCCGCAACGCCGATGTTGCCAGCTTTATCTTGCGCTTCCAAGACTAACGTCGTTTTGCCGTAAACATTCGATGAGTCCCAGGTATACTTTAACTCTCCGCCGCTGAAGTGGTCAAAATGAATTTGCTTTTGCGCCTCAGCCGTCCCCAGAGTTTGGGCGTATTTTAAAGTATAACTATAAAGGTGGGTGTCCTCTAAGGTCGCGGCAATCTCGATTTTACCAACGTAGGCGTCTCCTGCTTTGGGGATTATTATCTCAACTTTCGGTTCGGTGTTATCCACTATCACCGGAACTTGATAAGAACTTGTGTGTTCTGTGTCGTATTCGCCATTTTGCGCGTCCTTGGCGGAAAGTCGAATGGTATACTTGCCATCGTCCAGGTCTTTGGTATCCCAGGAGGCGAGAATACCATCTTCTACTGGTTGTGAAGAGTGATGGGTGAAGTATGGGCCGGCTTCAATCTTATATTCTTTAAAGTCGGTCTCATCCATTGCAGTGCCGATGATATCATATATTCCACCTATCACTTGATTGTCCGTTGGGTCGGTAATTTTGACATAAGGCGCGGCGGCGTCCACATAAAATCTCGCCCTATCGCCGACGCGGTCGAGGTTTCCGTATTTGTCCCTCGCCCTAACGACGAATTCATGTTCCATCTTATCGGTGAGATTGGAGAATCTGACGATAGTTCTTTTGGTAAACGGCGACCAATCATCCAAATCGATGCGATATGAATAGACCAATTCATCTTTCGGCGTGCTGGCGTCGCCGCCTTCATACTCGAATGTAACGCTTCTCTCGCCGACGATTCCTCTGGGGCCGTTAGTAATCCGCGTCCTCGGCGGGACTCTTTCCCTGACATATCGGGTCAAAACAGCGCCATCATTTGAACCAAACCATAGGCTGCCGTCGCTGCTCTCAAAAATTGTCCCGATGTCATTGCTCGCCAAGCCATCGCTCACAGTAACGGTTATCCATTTTTGGACGTCAGGTATGGTGTATTCTATGCCGATATTGGTAACACTGACGCCGGACGAAGTTCCGACCCAGATTTCTCCCGTGCTGCTACGCCAAATTGCCTGAACGCGATTATCTATCAGTCCATCATCGGTATTGAAAAGATTAATAAATCCGAATTCCGATAGAATGCTAATGCCGTTTGCTGTGCCAATCCATATCTGTCCAGAAGCATCCTCGATGATGGCGGAGACCGCATTGGAAGCCAGACCGTCAACTGTCGTAAATTTCTGGATAACATCGCCATGCAGGACTCTGACGCCATCGCGAAATGTTCCAATCCAGATGTCGCCTCTGCTGTCCTCGAAAATCGTCGCCATAATGGCGGAGACGCCAGGGATACGAGACCAGTTTATACCATCAAATTTACTCAGTCCGACGAAGCGCCCGAACGGGTCTATTTCCCCAATAAAGACGCCGGCGCCAGCCCAGATATTCCCCGCCGAATCCGTCGCGAGCGCATGTACGCTGTTACTGCTCAAACCATCTCTTTGGGTATATTGCCGGAAATCGACACCATCAAACACGCCGATACCTCGTTCCGTCCCAATCCAGACATCGCCAGCCTTATCAACTGTAATAGCTCGCACCTCATCGCCTGGCAAGCCATCCGCGACGGTAAATCTCTCCCATTCTCCGCCGCCTTGCGCCTCCTGTTCCAAACCACGTATGAGTTTGGCATCAAGGCGGTAGAGTCCATTTAAGGTCCCCACCCAAAGATTCCCGCTGTTATCCTCATTAATTGCGGTGATA
>DTYX01000601.1 GCA_012961655.1 Candidatus Poribacteria bacterium | reverse complement strand
CATAGCTAGTATTCGCCTCTTCATCGGTGATGGTGGGTGTCGATTTTAGAAAATCTACCTACAATCGTGAAGCGTTGAAACGACAAAGAAATCCCCGCAATTGTCAGTTCCACTGAGTTTACGAATTGAGAAATCCGATAATCCCGCCGCTGCTAGCACCTCTTCTACTTCTTTCCGGTTGTAGAGATACAGTGGACAGTTTTTGAGTTTATAGCGAATCTTTCGGATAAGCATCCGATACGTCGATTTGCTGGGAAATGTCAGGATGAGCTTCTCTAAAGTAATTTCCCGCATTTTCTTGATAAACGCGACCGGGGCATCAATGTAATCAAATAGCCCAATGCCCAAAGAGATATGAAATTTCTCTTCAAAGCGATGTTGCATAAAATCGACGCGGAGAAATTCACAGATATCTTCAACTTTATTTTTTTGCGCCAATGCTTTAGCGATTTGAAGCATCTTCTCAGCAATATCAATTCCGACAACTTTCGCGGGTCGGTGCTTCGCCAGTTCCACACAGTACCGTCCTGAACCACAACCGACATCTAAAATATGCTTATTGGCGATATCAGCGCATTCTTCAAGAGCTAAATCGTATCGTTCATAGACGTCACAGCGCAAATAGGAATCTAAAAATCTCCTCAAACGACCTTTTTGTGCAGTGTAAATCAAATCAAAATCGTGAGCGGATGCATTAAAAAAATCTCTGACTTTTTGAATATTCTCCAAGTTTCAACACCTCTCTTGCTGAGCCGGATTTGAATTGTCACGGGACTCAACTTCGCTTTATTCCGCTTTTCCGGTCATTGGCACAAATCTGACGGCTGTTATATCTTTCTCATGTACCCCATGTTCCGTTTTGATTAATAAGACCAGGTCTTGATGATAATCACCCACTGGGACAACCATTCGACCATTCACGGCTAATTGTTCGACAAGCGGTTCGGGTATACGCTTAGGCGCGGCTGTTACCATAATTGCATCAAACGGAGCCTCTTCAGACCAACCATCATAACCATCGCCATATCTGAAGAGAATATTCTGGTAACCTAATGATTTTAATAACTCCTGCGCTGGATTTACCAGAGGTTCGACAATTTCAATGGTATAAATCGTAGCGGCTAATTCCGCCAGAATCGCCGTCTGATATCCCGACCCAGTGCCAATCTCAAGCACTTTTGAATCTCTCTTTAATTTCAGAACCTCTGTCATGAGCGCGACGATATACGGCTGGGAAATTGTTTGTCCGTGACCAATGGGAAGCGGACTATCATCATAAGCGGAATTGACCATTTCGGGTGGGACGAAAAGATGACGCGGCACCTTACGCATCACTGCCAGGACCGCTTTGTCTTTTACGCCTCGCGCTTTTATCTGTTTATCGACCATCTTTTCCCTTTGGCTAACGTATCTATCTTTTTCATTCGGATTAAATGATGTCATTTTAAATCACCAAATTATCTTTTTGAAAAACACCCAACTTACAATATTTTTTATTTATGCGCCAATTTATGGTATACTTTGTAAAATTAAAGTTAATGAACGACGCTTCGCATTAAATATCTAAAGTCCAGTAATCTCGGATGGATTTTTTCCGGCAATTATATCAGCTACGAATTTAGTTAAACGGTCAATAGTTCCTTCGACCAGAGCTTTGCCCATCTCCGCTGTTCCGAACTTAGAATCTTCATCATCCATATCATCGATTCTGACTTCATCTGGGAAAAGCGCCAGAGCAAAGGCTGTCTCGTATTCTTGCGCGTGGCCAGGGACGCTTTTGGTGACCGTGAGTTTCTCAACTAAATCCCTCGGGGTAAAATTCCAGTAGGAACAGTGATGGAGATTAATGTCTGGGAAACGTCGGCGAAATTGATTAATGGATGCGTTGATGGGTGCGACATTGCCTCCATGTCCATTGAGAATCAGTATATTTTCAATGCCATGACGGATTAAACTTTCACAAGCATCGTAGAGGATAGCTAAGAATGAACCGGGTTTTGCCGACAAAGTGCCCTTATGCATCATATGATGTTCGGAGATTCCGATATTCATTGGCACCGCGACTACCACTTGAGGATGGAGTCTTAGAGCCACTTCACGCGCGACGTAGGTGCAACTTGCCAAATCATGGCATAGAGGCAGATGTTCAAGATGTTGCTCTGTGCTCCCGACGGGAATGATAGCCGCTTTAATTCGTCCGGTTTCCAGCGATTCTCTTACCTCTTTTCGGGTAAATTTATCAAGCATTACTTCTTTTGTATTCATTTAGACCTCCTCAGACGCTGGTTACTCTGTTGCAAAATCTTCTCTTTGTCCCTTTTGCTCAAACTTTTTTCTTAATTCGGTTTAAATTTACCATAACTTCGATGTAACGTCAACAAAAATTTTTGGAATTTTTATGAAGATGCTATCAACTTAAAAACCATGTATACTGTAAAATATGTTTTGATTATTATTACCCGCGCTCAAGCAGTTAAAAAGAATGACTATCGGAATATAATTTACAATGTCTCATCTTTTGCCTTTTGT